>JAQBYL010000121.1 GCA_027622495.1 Pseudomonadota bacterium | reverse complement strand
AGAATTGACAACTTTCTGCTGCGCGAACTCAAACCGGTGCCGCGTTCGCGGATATACCAGATGCTGCGCAAGGGCGAGGTGCGGGTGAACGGTGGCCGGGTGCGACCCACCTACCGGTTGAATGTGGGTGATCGGGTCAGAATTCCCCCGGTGCGACTGGCCGAAGTGCAAATCGTCAATCCAGGCGAGGGCATTCGAAACGCGGTGCGGGACAGCGTCGTTTATCAGGACGACAAAATCATGGTGCTCAACAAGCCTTCCGGGATCGCGGTTCACGGTGGCAGCGGCGTATCGGCGGGCGTTATTGAGACCTTACGAACCCTGTACCCGGCGGACACCCTGGAACTTGTGCATCGACTTGACCGGGAAACATCCGGAATTCTCGTGGTTGCACGCAAACGCTCCGCGCTGCGTGACCTGCATGAGCAGTTTCGCAACGGGTCGGTTCGCAAGAAATACCAGCTGCTGGTTCATGGCCACTGGCCCGAGAAAGTGTCGCAGGTACACACCAGTCTGACCCGATACGTCACCAGCAGTGGTGAACGACGGGTACGGCCAGACCCACAGGGGAAGGCCGCACGGACGGACTTTTCGGTTGTGCACGCGGCCGATTCCGCCAGTTGGCTTCAGGCAGACCTGCATACTGGCCGCACCCACCAGATCCGTGTGCATGCCTTATCGATCGGTCATCCGGTTCTGGGCGACGACAAATCCCACACAGCCGGTTCGTTTCAGTTGAGCGAAACCCTCGGGGTCAGACGGTTGTGTCTGCACGCGACGTCAATGGCCCTGACCGTCGGTGAGACGCAGCATCGGTTCGTCTGCGAGCCTCCCGCACTTTTTGCAAAGGTTTGGAAGCGGCTGTCGACCTGATCCGCCGCTTGGCCGCTTGTAGGTAGCCTAATCTTCAGAAAGCAGGGGATTACAGTTCTCGGCACGCAGCATCTCGCATAACGCGATCAGGGGAAGGCCGATCAACGCGCTTGGATCACGCCCACCAATCGACTTGAAAAGAGCTACGCCGAGCCCCTCGGACTTGAACGCACCGGCACAATCCAGCGGTTGTTCGGCCTGCACGTAAGCGTGGATTTCGCGCTCGCCAAGCTTGCGGAACTCAACAGGCGTTGTTTCCACACAACTCTGGAGGCGGCCGCTGGCTGTGTTAAGCAGGCAAAGGCCGGTCAGAAATTCCACCTGCCGGCCAGCGAGTTTGTGCAGTTGTTCGACGGCCTTCGCCACGGTTCCCGGCTTGCCGAGGATATCGGTGCCGCAGACTGCGACCTGGTCTGAGCCGATGACCAGCGCCGCTGGGTGTCTTGGTGCTACGGCGGCGGCCTTCTCGCGGGCCCGTCGTTCAACCAGGGCTGCGGCGGGTTCATCGGTGCCGCGGGTCTCATCGATCGCCGCGGGATCGGTCTCAAAAGGCAGTCGCAAGCGCTGCATCAGTTGAGCGCGATACACGCTTGATGAGGCCAGAATCAGCGGGAGCATCTAGTTGAATCCTGCATTTGCGCGAAGCGCCGCATTCTGTCCTGCCCTCCCGAACCTGGCAAGCGATGCGGCAGGTTGCCACACTCAGGCTTTACAGCGGGAGGGCACATACCTATGATGCGCGCGCTATGGGTACCGCAGCCGATGAGCGTTTCCGCTATGTCGAGATGGCACGCCACTCACGACACCTGAAGCGAACGCTGTCATCAGCCGATTTCGAGCGATTCTCACTTCTCATCGAGGGCGAGTCTGAAGTTCGCGTAGAACTTGAGTTTGCTTTTGACGACGAGTCGAGAGTGAGGGTGAGTGGTCGAGTGGATACGCAGGTGAAACTGCCTTGCCAGCGTTGTCTTCGACCGGTTGATTTGAGTATCGCTGAGAATTTCGACCTTCAGGTGAACGCCGAAGGGGTGCTGGACACCGACAAGACGCCGATACTGGTGGATGGACCTGAACTTACGCTGGGCGACATCGTCGAAGATGAGCTCATTCTGGGTGTGCCAGAGAGGGTGTGCACGCCAGATCAGTGCCCGCATCTGCCTGTTTTAGAGTATGTGGACGCACGCGCTCCAGATACGCACCGAGCCGAGACTGAGAGCGCTTTTGCTGTGCTCGATGGCCTCAAACGCCAGCTGAAGAGCAGGCAGAACAAAGAATAGTAGAAATGGAGGCTTCAAATGGCCGTTCAGAAAAGCAAGGTGACAAGATCCAGACGCGGCCAGCGCCGATCGCATGATTCGCTGTCAGGCCCGCAACTTTCAATCGATTCAACCACTGGCGAAACACATCGTCGCCATCACGTGACCGCTGATGGTTTCTATCGGGGACGCAAGGTTCTACAGCGCGAAGCAGACTGACATCGATGTCAGTCAGTTTCGTTTTCCCCGGTCAGGGATCGCAGTCCGTAGGCATGCTTGCGGACCTGGCGGAAAGCTATCCGCAGATCGACGCCGCGTTTGAAGAAGCTTCCGACGCCATTGGCGTGGACCTCTACCGGATCGTTCGCGAAGGCCCCGACACGGATCTCGCCAGCACCTCGGTAACTCAACCTGCACTGCTCACGGCAAGCTATGCACTGTGGCAGATCTGGTGTTCGCAAAGCCCGATCCGACCCCAGCAGATGGCGGGTCACAGCCTCGGCGAGTATTCAGCGCTGGTATGCAGCGGTGCGATAGCCTTTGCGGACGGTGTCAGACTGGTGAGACGCCGCGGTGAACTCATGCAGAAGGCCGTTCCGGACGGCGAGGGGACCATGGCGGCGATACTCGGCCTTGACGAAGCAGACATCATCCGCTGCTGCGAAGAAGTCGACGGGGTGGTTTCACCGGCAAACTACAACGCACCTGGTCAGATCGTGATCGCCGGTACCCGCCACGCAGTAGAACAGGCGGTTGAAGCGTGCCAGCAGGCGGGTGCTAAACGAGCGGTTCTGCTGGACGTCAGTGGGCCCTTTCACTGCGCTCTCATGCTTCCGGCGCGGGACGAGTTTGCACAGACGCTTTCCTCCATGTCGATCAGCATGCCGACCATACCGGTAGTCCAGAACGTCGATGCCGCAATCGCTGCAGATCTGAATGGCGTAACCGACAGGCTCCTCAAACAACTTGCCGAACCGGTCCGGTGGAGTTCCTGTGTTGCGACCATGATCGGCAACGGCTCAACCAGCTTTGTCGAATGTGGCCCCGGCAAGGTGCTGAGCGGTCTCAACCGGCGCATCGATCGTTCCGTTACGTCTTTCAACATCGACACAACTGACGGTTTGCACAAAGCCATTGCAGAGATCGCTTAGGTGAGTGACCAGCGGGTGGCTGTGGTGAGTGGTGCGTCGAGAGGGATCGGTGCCGCAGTCGCAAAACAACTGGTTAACAGCGGGTTTCTGGTCGCCGGCACAGCAACAAGTGAAGCTGGTGCCGCCAGCATCAGCGAATCTCTAGGCGCTAACGGGTCGGGCTATGTTCTGGATGTCGGTAGCTCGGAATCGGTGCTCGCGTTTTACCAGAAACTAACCAGCGACTCGGCGATGCCGGATGTATTGATCAACAACGCTGGTGTCACCGCAGATAACCTGCTCATGCGCATGAAAGAGGAGCAATGGGAACGGGTTATCGACACAAATGTAAATGGTCTGTTTCGCATGACCAAGCCTGTGTTGAAAAAAATGTTAAAGACCCGTTGGGGTCGAATAGTGAACATCAGTTCGGTTGTTGCACGTCTCGGCAATCCTGGCCAGAGCAACTATGTAGCATCCAAATCGGCGATCGAGGGTTTTACCAGATCGCTCGCAAACGAAATTGCCAGCCGTGGTGTCACGGTGAATGCAATCGCACCTGGTTTTATCGACACCGATATGACGGGTGAACTGACAGAAGATCAAACACAACAGATGAAGGATCGAATACCTGTGGGCTATATTGGGTCTACAGACGATATCGCCGCTGCTGTAGTATTTCTGGTTAGTGATGGGGCACGTTACATCACTGGCGAAACGTTACACGTCAACGGTGGTTTATACATGTCGTAGGGTGGCTGGCTTCGCTTGATAAAACCCCTGCGTGCGTGTATGAACACGTTGTTGTGTGGTTTTAGAAGGCGTGATTGCTTGAATTGCCGTATGTGCGCCGATAGAATGCGCTCCGCCCTGCATCGGACGGGAATTTGAATTGGAGAGAAGCTTTCGTATGAGCAGTGTTGAAGAACGAGTAAAAAAGCTAATCTGTGAGCAACTTGGCGTCAAAGAAGACGAGGTCAAGGAAGAAGCCAGCTTCGTAGAAGATCTGGGGGCTGATTCGCTGGACACGGTAGAGCTTGTTATGGCCCTCGAGGAAGAGTTCGAGACCGAAATTCCAGACGAAGAGGCAGAGAAGATCACGACTGTAAAGGACGCGATCGCCTATATTCTCGCCCACCAGTAGGCAAAATAGTCCTGTATCCTGCAGAAAGACCGCGCTAAGTTCAGTGCGGTCTTTTTGCATAGCGTGTTGCATGGTAAGGAACATGGGATCATGACAGAACGACGGGTTGTTGTGACCGGTATTGGCATGCTGACGCCAATCGGAAACACAGTCGAGGAGACGTGGCAGGCCGCGCTGGAAGGCAAGAGCGGTGCTCAGGTGATCGATCATTTCGACACTGAAGGCTACTCAGTCCGAATCTGTGCGCCGGTCAAAAACTTCGATGTCACCGACTACATCAACCATAAAGAAGCTCGCCGCATGGACGAGTTTATTCAGTATGGTCTGGCTGTGGGCATACAGGCCATCGAACATGCCGGACTTTCTTGCGGCGTGAGCGATCCTCACCGCATCGGTTTTGCCATGGGGTCAGGCATCGGTGGCATTAGTACAATCGAAGAAACCCATTCCAGCCTCTTGAATGGCGGACCGCGCAAGGTCTCACCGTTCTTTATCCCTGGCAGCGTGATCAACATGATTTCCGGCAATCTGTCGATCAAGTTTGGTTTCAGCGGTCCGAATATTGCCTGCGTGACTGCGTGTACTACCGGTACTCACAATATTGGTCTGGGTGGCCGGATGATCCAGTACGGAGATGCCGATGTGATGGTGGTTGGCGGGGCTGAGTATGCAACCTCACCCATTACCGTGGCAGGCTTCGCGTCGATGAAAGCGCTGTCGGCACGCAACGACGATCCTGAACGCGCCAGCAGACCCTGGGACGCAGACCGGGACGGCTTTCTGCTGGGCGCTGGTGCCGGTGCACTGGTGCTGGAGGAATACGAACACGCCAAAGCGCGGGGGGCAAACATACTTGGCGAGCTCGCCGGGTTTGGCATGAGTGGTGATGCATATCACATCACAAGTCCTGCTGAGGATGGTGCCGGGGCGGTGGCCGCTATGAAAAACGCCATATCCGATGCCGGCATGAACCCCGAAGACATCGACTATATCAATGCGCACGGCACCTCCACTCCGTTAGGCGACGTCGCTGAGACCGTGGCCATCAAGAAGGTCTTTGGCCACGACACGAAGGTGATGATCAGTTCCACCAAATCGATGATGGGCCATCTGCTGGGTGCCGCAGGCGCGGTGGAGGCGATCTTTACCCTGCTGGCGGTGAAGCGCGGCATCTGCCCACCCACCATCAACCTCGACAAGCCGGGTGAAGGCTGTGACCTGGACTATGTCCCCAACATTGCCCGCCAGACACCTGTCCGGGCCGGTCTGAGTAACTCTTTTGGCTTCGGCGGCACCAACGGCTCGGTGCTGTTCCGGTCGATTTAGTGTCGGACAGGACACTAAATCCGGCTTGTCAGATCAGCACCCTGCGGATCCCGTGACGCAATGAAGCTACCCGTACACAAACGTGTACTTCGGGTGGCTTCTGGCGCGATCGTGCTGCTCCTGCTCGCTGGAGCTGGGTGTGGATATGTGGCCTGGCAATGGTGGCAAGCCCCCTCTGAACGGCAACAACCCACACGGCTGATCGTCGAACGGGGCACCCCTCTGATTGCCCTCAGCGAGCAACTGGCAGCTGCGGGCGTAATCGATCACCCCCGGCTGTTCCGGATAATCACCGAACTTTCAGGCGATGCTCCGCGCGTTAAGGCAGGCGAATTCGAATTCGGCGCGCACTACTCACCGCGCCAGGTCTTAGACCTGATCGTGGTTGGCGAAGTGGTCAGCCACGCGTTGAGCATCATCGAAGGCTGGAGCGTGCGTCAGGCGCTCGATGCACTGCAAAGCAACCCGTTGCTGGAACAGACCCTCACCAACATCGATTCGGCCAACCTCATGGCTGTGTTGGGGCACGAAGACGGTCCCGCCGAAGGCTGGTTGTTCCCTGACACCTACCACTTCGTGCGCGGTGAACGCGACATCGACCTGATCAAGCGTGCCTACCAGCGGATGCTGGATGCACTCAATCAGATCTGGCTTGCGCGAGATGCCGGGCTGCCTTACCAGTCGCCTTATGAGCTGCTGATTGTGGCATCGCTGATCGAAAAGGAGACCGGCCGCAGCAGCGACCGGCCAGACATCAGCCAGGTGTTTGTCTCCCGGCTGAATAAAAGAATGCGCCTGCAGACAGATCCTTCGGTAATCTACGGTCTGGGGGATCAATTCGACGGAAACCTTACCCGTGAGCATCTGCGCAGCGACACGCCTTACAACACCTATACGCGCCATGGCCTTCCGCCAACACCGATTGCCCTGCCGGGCATGGATTCGTTGCAGGCAGCCGCGCATCCAGGCACCGGAGATTATCTGTACTTTGTTGCCAGAGGCGATGGATCCAGCCAGTTTTCGCGCAGTCTTGAAGAACATCTGGCCGCAGTCCGTCAATATCAGCTCAATTAATGACCGGTAAGTTCATCACCATCGAAGGCTCGGAAGGGGTTGGCAAGACTACCAACCTCAAGTTCGTGTTGAGCTGCCTTGAGCAGCACGGCGTTACCACGCTGGCAACCCGGGAGCCTGGTGGGACACCGCTGGCAGAAGAGGTGCGCTCGCTGCTGTTACAACCGCGCGAAGAAAAGGTCAGCAACAATGCCGAACTTCTGCTGATATTCGCGGCGCGGGCTCAACACCTGGAACAGGTGATACAGCCAGCACTGACAGCAGGCACCTGGGTTGTGTGCGATCGCTTCACCGATGCCACCTATGCCTATCAGGGGGGTGGAAGGGGCATGGACCTCGCCACCATCGCGCTGCTCGAAAATCTGGTTCATCCGGATCTTCAGCCGGATCTGACGCTGTATCTGGATCTGGATCCGGCGATCGCGGCCGAACGTATAAGCGATCGTCCGCTCGATCGATTTGAACGGGAACAGCGCACTTTTTTTGAGGCGGTACGAAGTCAGTATCTGGCTCGTGCCGCAGCCAGCAATCGCTTTGCCGTGATTGATGCGCAACCCGCCCTTGTGCAGGTTCAGGCACAGATCGCGCAAGTTATCGATCGGCTCTTCGATTGAACGTTCCGTACCCCTGGCTTGAGTCAAACGCACACGCTCTGGAAGCACTGCGCCAGGCCGGTCGTCTGCCACACGGCCTTTTACTGACAGGCCGGCCAGGCTGGGGTGAGGCATTTCTCGCCGAATGGCTGGTGCAAAAGCTTCTAGCGCAGGAACTCACTGTGTCTGCGCGCCTGGTTGCGCATCCCGATTTGCGCTGGATCGAAGCGACAGAGGACAGTCGAGAAATCAAGATCGATCAGATTCGATTGCTCAATGAGTTCGCCTACAGCACGGTGCAAAGCGCACCCTGCAAGGTGGCGGTGCTTCACGAGGCCGATCGGATGAATCGCGCGGCGGCAAATGCGCTGTTGAAAACGCTGGAAGAGCCTCCGGCAAATACTTTTCTGATTCTCACCACAGCCAAACCCGGTCGAGTCCCGGCCACCATCCTCAGTCGTTGCCAGCGTTTTGAAATCAACCAGAGCCGCCCACAGGCGCAAGCCTGGCTCGAGCAGACGCTTCAGACCGCAGACGTTGTGCAGCGCCTGGATGAGTACGGTGGTGCGCCCCTGAAAGCTTTTGAAGCCGCACAGGCCGGGCTGATGTCAATCGATGTGCTGACCGGCAAATTGCGCAGTGCGGACGCGGCCAGGGTTCGTGCTGCCGTTCTGGAATACGATATGGCAGATCTGGTTGAGCGCTGGCAACGGCTGCTGATCAAACTGATCGCGGCGCAGGCAGATCCGGACCTGAGACTGTTCGAATTCGCCGATGAATTAACCTGGTTTCTGCGCCAGGTTGAAGGCAGCAACAGTGCTAATGTCGCTCTGCTGTTCGATCGCCTGGCGTACCGCTGGAATCTTCTGCGCGACGTCTGATTTCACACTCGTTGTGTGCGCCTGTGACCGTGTTCGCACTCGGGTCATTGACACTCCGCCACGGCGTACCGATGATGCGGTTAAGAGCCGATTCAGGCTCATCGTGAAATGGATGCCACTCGAATATGTCAGCAAAAAGAGGCGCCAGAAACGGCATACTGTCACTGGCGATCAAAGACAAAGCGGTCCTTTACGCTGCTTACATGCCGTTTATCCGCAATGGCGGCCTGTTCATCCCCACCAAAAAGGAATATGCGCTCGGCGACGAGGTATTCATGCTCCTGAACCTCATGGACGAAGCCGAAAAGATCCCTGTTGCAGGCACCGTGGTCTGGGTGACGCCAAAGGGCGCGCAGGGCAACCGGGCTGCCGGCATTGGCGTGCAGTTCAACGATCAGGACGATATTGCCCGCAGCAAGATCGAGACCTATCTTGCCGGTGCGTTGAAGTCCGATCGGCATACCCACACGATGTAATCCACCCAAGTGCGGTCCGTCTGACCGGCACTTTTTACTAAAATGTCTGTTCGTAAAGCCGGTAGTGGGTTTCGACCATACCGATTGTTTTGTAGGTGGCCTGAGCTCCGGTATTTTCCCGTTCAACGTACAGGCGGATGCCGCAGGCCTGTGGGTCCTGGTGCGCTGCATCTGAAACCGCCTGGTGCATGGCCCGGTAGACACCCAGGCGACGGAAGTGAGGCGCGACATACACGCTCTGGATCCACCAGAAACGGCCATTGCGCCAGTCACTCCATTCAAAGGTCACCATCAGAGTCCCGGCGGCTTCGCCCTCCACCTCTGCCATCAGATAGTAGCCTTCACGAGGGTTGTCCATCAGATAGCGCACACCCTGGGTCAACACGGCGAGATCGAGACCTTTGTCTTCACTCTCTGCCGCCATGGCAGCGTTGAAGCCCGCAATCCTCGCGACGTCAGCAGAAGTACCCGGGCGGATCGCTATGCTCATGGGGTGCAAAGCTCGCGGTTGAAGAAATCGAGTATGCGGTTGAAGCGATGGATCGACACATGCGGCTCCTGCAGGGCATGTTTGGAACCCGGATAGGTCATGAGCTCAAACGGAAACTGCTGACGTTGCAGCGCGTGCATCAGTCGGGTGGTATGGGTGAATAACACGTTGTCATCAGCCATGCCGTGCATCAGGAGCAGTGCACCGCGCAGGTCCTTCAGGTAAGGGAACAGGCTGCTTTGCAGATAGCCCTCCGGGTTGGCCGCCGGTGTTCCGAGGTACCGTTCAGTGTAGTGTGTGTCGTAAAGCGCCCAGTCGCTCACCGGTGCAACAGCCACTGCCGCTTTAAAGATCTCCGGCGCCCTGGCCAGGCACATCAATGCCATGAAGCCACCGTAGCTGTGGCCGAACACCCCGATCCTTTCGCAATCGACCCAGTCGAGATCAGCGGCCATGGCGACCCCAAGCAATTGATCCTGTACTTCTGCTTCGCCCAGTTGCCGGTAAAGCGCACTTTCGAACGACCGACCTCGATTGGCTGACCCTCGGTTGTCCAGTTCCAGAACGCCGATGCCCCGGCTGACAAAGAGTTGCAGCAGAAGGGGTGACCACTCGTTACGAACCCGCTGAGCCCCTGGGCCGCCATAGACATACACCACCAGCGCACCGTTCGCTGCTTTGGGTTGGGTGAGGCGATAGAACAGGTCATGACCATGGGCTGCTTTGATGCGACCGAGGTCCGGTTGCCTGTGACAATTCAGATAACGGGCGTAAGGATGGTCAGGCGCGCGGACATCATCCGTGTGCAGCGTCGTCTCGATGATCCCCTCATCGACACCGCGCAAGCGTATTTCGCCACTGTTGCCAAGGGCGGTAAAACGATCCAGAAAGTGACTTCCCGAACGGTTGACCGAAACGTCGTGCCAGCCAGCGTCGGTGGTTAATTTCGTCACTTGCGTCTCACCGGGGACGACCCGATACAGGTGCTGTTCGGTCGGGTCATCGAGCCAGCCGATAAACAGAATCTGT
>JAQBYL010000120.1 GCA_027622495.1 Pseudomonadota bacterium | reverse complement strand
CCTGCTCCTTGTGACCGGCTTGCTGGTCGCCGTTGGACGCTACCAGGCCATGGAAAACCTGATCAAAGTGATTGTTGTCCTGTTCACCCTGCTCACGTTGATTGCAACCGGCCTGTCGCTCACCTACATCGATCCCACGCAACCCCTGTCGCGACCAATTACGCTCGAACCGGCCACCCTGTTCTTTCTGATCGCCATCACCGGCTGGATGCCCATCGGCAATGTTGCCGCCATCATGCTGTCGAACTGGATCGTGGCTAAATCAGCCGAGACCGGTGCTGACAGAGCAACCACAGTCCGCCTGGACTACAACATCGGTTACCTGGCAACCACGCTGCTGGCACTGTGTTTTGTGCTGATCGGCACGGTCTTTCTGCTTGGCAACGATCAGCCCATTCCCGGCGGGTCGGTCGGTTTCGCTGCAATGCTGATTGATCTGTACAGCCAGATCCTGGGTGGCATTGCAGGTACGCTCATCGCGCTCGCTGCATTCGCGGTCATGTTCTCAACACTGATCAGCGTTCTGGATGGTTTTCCACGCATCTACGTTGAACTTTTCAGCGTCATCTCCCGCAAGCCTGTCAACAATCCGCACCGCCAGCAGATCGGCTTTCTCGCCGCCCTGATCCTAGGGGCGGCGCTCATGCTGCTGGTCTTCATGAATTCCTTTACCGGCTTTATCGACCTGGTCACTACCCTCGGCTTTCTGGTCGCACCCGTTGTGGTGTATCTGAACGAGCGCATCATGCTCTCTGATCAGATCGATAAGAGCCTGCAGCCATCACGGGCGCTTCTGGCCTGGAACAGAACGGCGCTGGTTGTTTTTTCGGCCACGGCGATTGCTTACCTAGCGCTACGGCAACTGTGATGCACGCGTCTTTTTCATCGATCAGTAAATTTATCGCGGTGGTTGCTACGGTGTTCATGGTTGCCTGCACTGACCCCGATCAGTGTTCTGATCGACCTGCGCTCAGGCCCACAACCAGCCTGCCGCTGCTGCAAACCGGGCATCCACCAGTCAGAGCAACTTATGAGACAGTGCTGGCTGCGTTCAATCAGCACACGATACCGGGTTTGAAGGTTAGCGGTGTTAACCAGGGTATCGACACCTCAATGCTGCTGATCGAACTGGACAACCGTCGATTTGAACCGTCCATTGTGACTGCCGACCGCGTTAACACCGGTCTGTCGCCTGTGGATGCAATGCGCTCCGGCTCATACGGGGTTCTGATCGGCAGCAGCTTTGTCTCGGCCGGCAATCCGCTGATCCCGGTTGGTCTGCTGCGCAAGCGGGATCAGGTCTTAAGTGAACTCCAGATCCACGGTTATACCCGCATCCTGGGGCTCACTCCCCATGGTCTTGGCGTGATCGGCCATCGTGTTTATGAACGGGATCTGTTTGCCTCTGCTCTTCAGCTGGGTCCGGGGATCGTTGAACAGGGGGAGCTCGACATCAGCGAACGCGACCTGACCCGACCACGTTACTTTCGCAGTTTTGTTGCACTATGCGCCGACAGGACCATTTTAGGCGCGACCATCGTGCCCATGCATCTTCGAACCGTGGGTGCACAGTTCCTGCGCTTCGCTGACGCTAGCCATCTGCAATGTGACGAAGTAGTCAATCTGGCCGGCGACAGAGAAACAATCATCGCTGTTTCGTCAGATGCAGGTGTAACTTTTCTTGGCCACAGCGATCATGCGCGTGTGGCCATGTTGAAGTTCACAAACACGCCCTGATCAACAAGGTTTCAAACACCCCTCGAAGCCGATTTTGTGACCTGCGTCACAAATCATCCAACACACCCATCGCAACCTGAGACCAGCAAGCTTTCTGCCTGACGGAGCGCTGTTTAGTCTGCGTTCTTTGATGTTGATTGCAGAAAGTCTGACCATGCGCAGGAACAGCGGATTATCCCTCCCCGACACCCTCATCGCGGCCGCGATCATTGCAATCGCCGCGACAATTGCCCTTCCGGTTTATCAGTCGATATCACAACAAAGTATCGAAAATCAGATATTTATCGACACCGCACGAATAGAAATGGCGATCGAGAAATACCGATCAGACTGGTTTTCTTTACCCGAAACCCTCCAATCTGTCGGCCTGGCCCACCTCAATGATCCCTGGGGTGAGCGCTATGTTTACGAAAAGACCGCAACCAATCGCTACCGCCTGTACAGCCAGCATCAAACCACCTCAACCGTGCGCGAGATTGCCAACTGATCTAACAAGTCAACGGTGCGCCGCTTATCGGGATCTGCCCGGCGTTAATCGGAAACGGCTGTTTTCACTCAGCCATCCATTGGAGTATCGCCCTCATGAATAAAGACACCGGTTTTACCCTCGTTGAATTGATGGTCGGTCTGGCGATAGCGGCGATCCTGCTATTCTCGGCGCCCAGTTTTGTGAACATCGTCAAAAATAATCAACAGGCAACACAGGTGAACTCCCTGTTGATGGCGCTCACCAACGCGCGCGACGAAGCCATCACCATGAACAGCACGGTGAGTGTCTGTCAGAGCGACGACAGGCTGGAATGTACGGACAGTGGTTGGGCAGATGGCTGGATCGTGTTCAGTGACACCGGCGTTCTCGGCACAGTGGACGCAACCGACCGGGTGCTGTCCATACAGACCCCTCTGGACGACGATACCAGTGTCACCAGTGGCACGTTTCCGGATTTCATCACCTATCTCGCAGACGGCACCAGCTCGGCAGCTGGATCCTTTGCCATGTGCGATGACCGCGGTGCTGCACACGCACGCTCGCTGTGCGTGGCGGCAACCGGTCGCCTCAACACCTCGGCGAACAATTGTGCAGGAGCAGCGATCTCGTGTCCCTAGTAAAACCTTACACCCAGGGCTTCAGTCTGATGGAAGCGCTCATCACGCTGGTGGTCTTAAGCGTCGGCCTGCTTGGTGTGTCAGCCATGGTGACTAACTCTGTTCGGTTCACCGACACCGCAGAGATGCGCAGTCAATCGGTCATGCTCGCGTACGACATCGCGGACAAAATGCGCGCAAACTCCGACAACACCATTGATTACACCATCGATATCGGTGCAAACGTCGCCAATTCACCTGATTGCTCGACAAACAGCTGCAGTGGTGAGGATCTCGCCGATGCCGACCTCGCCAACTGGAAAGCACGCCTGGCCAATAACCTGCCTGCGGGTGACGGCAGCACTGTGATCAACGCGGATGCAGCATCCATCACCATTCAGTGGAGCGACCGCGGCCAGTTAAGAACCTTCAACATGGTGACGGCGCTGTGAAAACATCCTCTGGTTTCAGTCTGGTTGAACTACTGATCGCTCTTCTGATCAGTGCCCTTATGACCATTGTGATGGGCAATGTGTTCATTGCCGATCAGGTCGCGAGTAAAACACAGGAGGGCCTGTCCGAGGTTCAGACCAACGGCAGAATTGGCGTGAGCTGGTTGAAATTTGACCTGCGCATGGCGGGAAACACTTCACGAACCTACTCACGCTCGCCGATCAGAAGCACAACCACCGCAGCACTCGCTCCGCTTGTCACCAACAATTGTTTCACTGCCGGCACCCAGGCCTTTGACTGGGGTCTGGCAATCCTGCCGCGCGTTACCGGCGAACCGGTGCCGATGGTGTATGGGGTCGACAATGTTGCCGCCTCGAATACCGTATTCAGCGGATGCATCTCGGGTGCGGATCTGCAGGTAGGGACCGACATGATTTCAGTTCATTACGCCGACACGGAAGATGTTACGGATGCCGGCCTTGTAAACGGTGTCCACTACATCAACAGTGGCCTTGGAGGTGCAGTCATATTCCGCTGCAATGCCAGCGGCGTCGCGTGCAGAACCGCCCTTGCGGATGCCCGCACAGACCCTTCCGGTACCGAAACCCACCCGCTCGTTTCACGCGTGTACTTCATCCGCCGCTGGGCAAACACGGCCGGAGATGGAATACCCACCCTTGCCCGCGCAACCATGCGGCCAAACGGCACGGTGGTACAGGAAGCGCTGATACCGGGTGTTACCAGCATGCAGATCCTCTATGGCATTGACACCAATAACGATGGTAACGCCAACCAGTACGTATCCGCCGCTGCCATGCCGGCTCTTAACGTTCCTGCCGGTCTGCCGGCCTGGACAAAGATCAAAGCTGTCCAGATTTCCATTCTGGCGCAGAGCACCACCCCGGACTCGTCGCGACCGAGCGCCAACCAGACTTTCAATGTTGGCGGAACCGACGTTGCCCTGGCAGGCGCATTCGTTGGCAAGGTGTACGCCACGACCGTTGCCGTCCGTAATCCCAGCGCACGCACAATCCTTTAGAGACGAAAGCAGATCATGAAGTACCGATCCTCACTCAACCGCGGTTTCACGCTGATTCTGGCGTTGTTCTTTCTTCTGCTGATCACCATGATCGGCTTGTTTCTCACCCGCAGCAGTTCACTTGAACTGCGCATGGCAGGTAACTCGGGTGCAAAGGCACAGTCCTTTGAGCGTGCCGAGGAAGCGCGCCTGGACGGCGAGGCCACACTGACGGATGTCGCAAACAAGATCAGCTCCGGTACCCCGTATAACTGTGCTGATCTCGGTAAGGGGTTTCATGCCGCACCCGGTTATGGGTCCAACTGCACGTCGGTCTCACTCGCGGCGATGAAGTGGGACGGCACTGATTCCCTGGTCGATCCGGACAACTCTAATGCACGTTATGTGTACGAGTATCTCGGATTAGACAACGTCACAGAAGAAGGTGACGACGTAGAGATTGGAGCAGCAGGCTCTTACCTCATGGATGTCTACGTGTTCAGAGTGATCGCTCGCGGCCTGGAAACTTCCGGTGCTTCGTCAACGATCGAAACCATCTTTCTGGCTCGCGAAGCCTGATCACAGGCTGGCGTGAAGGTAAGGGCATTCTATGAATACGTTTCAAAAAATTTCTGTCGCAGCCGCCGTGGCTGTGGTCTGCGCGCTCGTATACGCTGCGGTTTTTTTCGACCCGCGTTTTCAACCTCTTGGCAGCACAGCTGCCTATGTCCTGAGCAGCCCCGGCATCGCGGACGGCAACACCAAGCTGTTCCGGCCGTATTTCGATGACGTGAACTGGTGGGGCGATCTGGAAGCCTACGCGGTCAGTGCGAATGGCGCCATCGCTGCATCGCCGACCTGGACCGCCAACGATCTGCTCGACGCGCGTGGCTACGCAACGCGCCGTATATTCAGCCGGCGTGAAGACAACAAAGTCGAACTCATGTTCACATCCCTGGGCGCCATGTCGGCAGCACAGCAGACCGCACTCGGCAGTCAGGCGATGATGAACTTCATCCGCGGGGACCGCTCCAACGAAGGCGCTGTGTATCGTAAACGTCTTACAGTGATGGGCGATATCATCAACTCCACGCCGGTATATGTGGAATACCACCCGACCGATCTCACAAAAAACCGAATCTATGTCGGAGCCAACGACGGCATGCTGCACGCATTCAATGCCGGTACCGGCGCAGAAGAATGGGCCTACATTCCGACCGAGGTCATTCCCGACCTTCATAACCTGTCGGATCTGACCTATTCCGATGGCCACCGATATTATGTTAACGGCGAAATTACCAGCCGCGAAATCGTCCTGGCCGACGGCACCAAAGCACGTCCCCTGGTGTCGGGCCTCGGCGCAGGTGGTCAGGCCTATTTTCATATCGACGTCGTCGATACCGATATCGATACCGACGCCAAGCTCATGGCCAAACACAAATGGGAAATCAACGATCGGAACCCAGGTATGGCAGATCTCGGTTTCACCTACAGTCGCGCTCTGATCGTCAAAGTAAAGAATGGTACCGGCTGGCGCTGGGCACTCATTTTCGGCAACGGTTATGGCTCCACAGTCGACGACGGAATGGTTGGCTCAGGCCGGGCGGTGCTGTTTGTGGTAGACCTTTACAGCGGAGCGCTGGTCAGAAAGATCGACACCCTTGCCGGAGATCTCGCAAACCCGAATGGCCTGTCCAGCCCCTCGGTTGAGGACCTCAATGCCGATGGCATCGCCGACTATGCTTACGCAGGCGACCTGGACGGCAACATCTGGAAATTTGATCTCACCGATTCGAACCCTGCCAGCTGGCACGTCGATTTTTCCGGCCTACCAATGTTCAGAACCGTTAACGGCCAGGGTCAGGTGCAGGCTATCACCACTCCGCCACGCGTCGTTCGACACCCGGACGGCGGCCTGCTGGTAATGGTCGCAACCGGACGAATGCTCTCCGCCACCGACGAGGATTTCACTGTTGACGAGGTGCAATCGGTGTACGGCCTGCACGATCGCATGAACGGGATACGCCCGGTGCTGTCGAAACTGGTCGTTCAGTCCCAGGACGAGCGCCTTTACGGCGCCAGCGAGGTTCGCACCAGCACCAACCATCCGGTAGTGAGCTCAACCGACGACGGCTGGCTGGTGGATCTTCTGGCCGGTGAACGGGTCCTGACACCGCTGCAGATCCGTTCCGGACGGGTTTTGTTTACCTCCACCAACCCCACCATTATCGGCGGTGAGGTCTGGGCAAACGAGTTCGACTATCTCACCGGGGGTGCACCGCGTCTGGTGATTTATGACATGAATGCAGACGGCAAACTCGACACCGGCGACAACGCGGACGGCAACGTCGATGGCGACACCCTCGACCCCGAAGATCGCGTCACCGGTCTGTATCAGGGGGGCGGCATCGTGGTCTCGCAGCCGACCCTGGCAACGGTGAGCGCATCGTCCGGCATATTTTACATCAACCGGATCAACCATTCCGTCGCAGTTCCACCGGAAATCGTCGCCCCGGAAATCCTCGCCGGTCCCGGTATAGCGGGTGGCCACTTCGACGTGGACACCTCTTCATTCATCGCACCGATCGATTCCGGGTCCACCGACGGTCACGTCCATGAGTACGACGACAAGCACGACGTCAAGGGTGTCGATTATTTTGCGTTCTTTACCGGCAATCTGCATGAGATTAGCGTCGACATCACCGACGCTGCGCAGCGCTTCAAAATCATCGTGGTCAACGCGGATGGCTCAAGCGGCGGTCGCGTGGTGATCAACCGGACCTATGATGAGAACAATCCCGGTACTTACGTGCCCGTGACCACCTATGACGATACCCCCATTGCAGCGCTGCCCGTTTACACCCTGGGTGGCGAGCCGGGGACCACGCAACTGAGTCGGTTTGGCATGTGGTTCAACCGTCTGGCCATCCTGACTGGTGGCCTGCAACCCACCAAAACCGGCTGCGTGAAGAGCAATATTCTGGCGTCCGACGGGCGCTGGAGAAATGGCGCACTGACTACCTGGGCGGTGGCGGTCAACCCCGATGGCACCGATGCCTTTACCTTGACCTACGACGCGACCGACCCGACCAAAATCGTCGGCATCACCAGCGGCCTGCTGTGGGAGAGCACACTCTTCTGGCACTGGAGGGGACCCTGCGCTCACGAATACACGAGCCTTGACGACACGTATTCCGTCGATGACGACACCGGCGAGATCACCACGATCTGGGAATTCTACCGGGCAGTCGCGCTCGAAGAGGCCCAGAGAGAGCAGCAGCGGACCAACAAAAAGGAGCCAAAGCGCGACAAGGATGCACCGCCTCTTCCCCCCGATGACGGCGGTACAGCCCCGCCACCACCTACCGATGCCAACAACCAGGTGGTTGAGGATACCTTTTCCCCCGAAGGTAATCTGAGCAATCCGAACCGCACCTCATGGGGTGAGCACCTCTAAAAACAGGCAGACCATGGGAGTTCCGGGACGAACTCCCTTGCGTCAAGCAGGAGAGAACACACATGGGTGAATTGAACCGGAAAATGAACAGGAAGCGCGGCTTCACGATCATCGAGCTGATGGTGGCGTTGACCATCGTCAGCATCCTGGCAGCGATCGCCTACCCCATCTACACCACGTTCACCACCCGTTCAAACCGGGCGCTGGCCTTGACCGAGATCACCCGGATTGCCCAGCTGCAGGAGCGGTTCTACATGGACAATCGTACCTATGGAACGTTGACAGGCCTGGGCTTTGCCGCTAACACCATCGGTCTTGATGCGCAGGGTGATGCGGTCGCAGCGGGAACAGGATTTTACAATGTGACCGTCACCCCGGCACCGTCGGCTACCCAGTTCACGATTCAGGCAGTCGCCACCAACAACCAGACCAGTGACACCGGTTGTACCAGCCTGACCATGACCAACGCCGGGGCGACCGCTCCCGATGCCTGCTGGTAGACGTGAGATTTTCACCGTGCTTACCGCAGGTCAGCGAACCGTCACCGCATCAGCCAGTTGTGAGATCAGCTCATCAAGCGTCAGATCGGCGGTGGTGTGGCCAAACACATAGCGATCGGGCCGGACAATGGCCGCTCGGGAATGAGCGAACAGCCGATCGAAGTGTCCTCGCACTTCGGTCAGACCCTCAAGGCAACCGCCGCCAAGTTTGCGGATGATCTCGGCAGAACCAGCATCATGCACCAGATCTGCCTCGGTACGGCCGACGATGCACACACCCGGGCCCATCAGATCATCCAGCCGCCGTTCATCGCCGCCAGCTGTCTGCACGATGGGCTGACTGAACAGATAACCAGTCGATCCACTGTCGCTGACCTGATCGAGACAAACCACGCCATCGCGAATCGGTGGCTGATCGCGACCCTGGCCATAGCCTGAAGCGCGCCGGTCTTCATCCGGTTTAGGGGGCTCAACACCCGCACGCTCCGCTGCTTCCACCGCCGCCAGATGTTCCATGAGCTTGCCGATCGCAACCGCCCAGTCCACCAGATCTGTGGCGTGGGCTTTACGTTCTTCTTCATAGGTATCAAGCAGAGCATCATCAGCAACACCCGCCAGACCCAGGGGAATTTTCCAGCCGCGGTTAATCACATCGCGCATACCGGCATTCATGCCCTGACCCAGAAACGGCGGGGTCTGATGAGCTGCGTCTCCGGCCAGAAGAATCCGCGAACGACGCCATTCGTCTGCAACCGCCGCGTGAAACTGATACATGGCGGCACGGCGGATTGTGTAGGTGCCCGCCGGTGTGAACGCTTCGATCAGCAATCTGATGCGCTCGGGTTCGAGCATCTCTTCCCAGGTCTCGCCGGGATTCAGTTTGAACTCCCAGCGACGATAGGGATCTTTGCTGCAGACGTAGGTCGAGATCCGATCGGGATCACAGATCTGCATGGTGGTCGTGGTGAGCGTGTTACCGGTAAGGGCTTCGATGTCGACGACCAGCCAGTCGTGATCGTATCCGAGACTATTCCAATTAATATTCAACAAGTTACGAAATATACTTGATGCTCCATCGCAGGCCAGAACATAGGCTGCCGAGCAGTCGACTTTGGCGTCGCTGTCAAGTTCATCTGCATTCAGCTCCACCCGACCCGGGTGTTCGACGAACCCGCTGACCTGCCAGCCGACGTAGCTCTCAACCGCAGCATGCTCCAGCGCCCTGGCGCGTAGCCAGGCGTCCACCTCCGGCTGGTCGAAAAACGACCCGGGCTGCCAGCCGTTACGACCGAAGTCGGTGAACGCATTGGAAAAAATCGGTTCGCGCTTCGAGTTGGTGAACGCAACACTCTCACCCGGGCGTACCGGCTGAAGCAGTGCATTGAGTTCTTCGCCCAGACCGATCCGCTGGAACGCCCGCACAACTTCGCCATCCATGTTGACCGCGCGCGGCAGCCGATAAACCTCGCGATCACGCTCGAATACAACAACCCTCATCCCGGCGTGCGCAAGCAGAATGGCTGCGGCACAACCCACCGGTCCCAGGCCAACAATGGCGACATCAAAATGTTTCACATCTCTCCTTCTACTACGCCCGGTGATCAGGCCGCGTGGGCGCTTACGCTATCAATGGCCTGGGGTCATCCGCAATCATCCCGGTTTGACCCTGCACAAGTGACCCGCTAATGTCGAGCCAAACACCAGAGAATAAACCAGTGAGTACATCAAGCCTCGTCCGCGCCACACTTGTCTGCCTGCTCGTGTCTGCTTCCTGCACCGCGTTTGCTGATCACCACTGTGCCGGTGAAGTGGGGTACGTTGCCACCTTCAGTGTTCAGCCGGACAAGTCAGCAGAGTTCGAAACGGCCATTGCCAACCTGGCGGCGAAGGTCAACGAGGTGGAAGAAGGCGTTCTCCTGTATGAACCCTACCGGGGTGCCGAGCCGGGTGAATACTTCATGATGGAACGCTATGCCAGTGAGGCTGCGCGCAAGGCCCACGGGCAACATCCGCAGGTTCAGGCGCTGTTTGGTCCACTCGGTCCACTCATGGCAGCCCCACCGAAAATCGTGCC
>JAQBYL010000119.1 GCA_027622495.1 Pseudomonadota bacterium | reverse complement strand
GATTGCGATGGGACAGGCGTTTTTTACCCTGAGCCTGGGGATGGGCGCGATCATGGCCTATGGCGCTTATGTACCGAGTAACGCATCGATTACCAGCACCGTTGTCACGATTGCGCTGCTCGATACACTTGTTGCGGTTGCGGCTGGTCTTGCGATCTTCCCCATCGTTTTCGCCAACGGTCTGGAACCAAGCCAGGGTCCGGGTCTGATGTTCGTGACCATACCGCTTGCGTTCGGTCAGATGCCGCTGGGTGCAGTGTTCGGTACCGTATTCTTTGTGCTGGTGAGTTTTGCCGCAATCACCTCGGCGATTTCTCTGACTGAACCGGCACTCGCGTACCTGGTGGAGGAATACAATGCCAAACGTGCTCGTGTTGCCATATCACTTGGCGTGATCTGCTGGCTGCTCGGGATTGGAACGGTTCTGTCATTCAATGTGCTTGCCGACTTCAAAATCCTTGACCGTACAATCTTCGAATTCGTCGATCATATTTCACAGAACATCATGCTCCCGTTGGGCGGCATGTTAATCGCTCTATTCGCAGCCTATGGCTTGCCGAAGACGGTCGTCGGTGCCCAGTTGGGTATTGATGGCGGGTTCTTCAGGTTTCTGTGGGTGCTGGTGGTCGGGGTGATCGCACCTGCAGGGGTCGCCGTGGTCTTTGTCGTCACGCTGATCGGCTGAAAGGGATTGGTCACCCATCTCAATCGTTCGGCGCTGCTGCCTTATTCAGTGATGGAAGTGTTCGAGATCGTCAACGACATCGAACGCTACCCGGAATTTCTGCCCTGGTGTGCGAGTGTGGATGTGCTCGATCGCAGCGAAAACAGTCTTGTCGCACGGATGGCTTTGAAAAGCCGGTCTGTGTCTCAGCGATTCACCACACGGAACAGCATTGATCCGGGGCGCAAGATTGTCCTGTCTCTGGTCGAAGGCCCGTTCAGTCAGTTCGAGGCGGTGTGGAAATTTGCGGGTATTGGCGATGCGGCCGGTTGCCGGGTTGAGCTTGACATGAAGTTTGCCTTCACGGGTGCCCGGGCACTTCTGGCACGGTCGTTCTCCAGGGTGTTCACCGCCGCTGCCGATACCATGGTGGATGCGTTCTGTGAACGAGCGCATGCCCTTTGTGGTGGGAAGTGAAAGTCGAACTGGTTTATGCCGGTGAACACGATCAGCTGATTCTGCATCTGGACCTGCCGGTTGGAGCAACGATCCACGATGGGCTTGCCGCGGCGTCTTGTCTGTCAGATTTTCAGTCTCTGTGTGTAAACAACGGGTTAGACGTGCAGGCCATGGCTGTGGGTGTGTTCGGTGTAATCTGCGAGCACGACCGGGTTCTGAGCGATGGTGATCGGGTTGAACTGTATCGTCCGCTGCAGATGGATCCTAAAGAAGCCCGCCGCTTGCGCCAGCCGTCTTAACCGCCCGCAGAGTTATCCGGTGGTTCGCTTGCTTGCTCGGCAGTTTCGGCTTCGGCTTGTGCCGCCTTTTCAGCATCGGTGTGTGAGGTCGGGACGTAATCACCGGTAAAGTGATTCAGTTCATCGTCCACGAAGTAGATGCTTAATCGTTTCTGTTCTTCGTACAGACCCGGTACTTCAACGGTATAGATGTAGTCCCAGCGATCATCGTCGAAGGTGTTCTGCATGACCGGCTCACCCATAACGAACGAAACCTGCGCACGGTTCATGCCGGGGCGCAATTTGTCGATCATGTCTTGTGTGATGACGTTGCCTTGCTGGACGGTGATCTTGTGCACGCGCGGCAGCCGGAACTTCGGCATGCTGCAACCGGCCAGCAGGGCGAAAATCAGGGTGGAGATGATCAGGGTCTTAACAGGCATTGGATCTCGTGTGGATGAAGCTCTCGCGCATGATGGCGCGGATGGTACCTGCTTCCAGGGCAGGCTTGAAGGCATTCGTTGATCGTCTTCAGGGCACTGGCTGATAAATCAGTGAACGGTGGGGTTACCGGCTTCATCAAGCAATGTTTGTGCGTAATCTCGGGTTTTATCGGTAATGTTTGCACCAGCGAGCATTCTCGCCAGCTCATCGATCCGCGCCGGGGTTTCTAAAGTGGTGATCCAGGTGTCCTGATCGGCGTTCTTGCTCACCTGCATGTGGTGTTCGCCCAGAGCCGCAACCTGAGGTGCGTGCGTGACGCAGATGACCTGGGTATGGACCCCCAGGTTTTTTAACAGACGGCCGATGATATCGGCCGCGGTTCCGCCAACCCCCACATCAGCCTCATCGAGCACCAGACAGGGCAAGGCGGTTTTTTCAGCCGCAACAATCTGGATCGCCAGGCTGATTCGCGCCCGCTCGCCGCCAGATGCAATGCGGTTCAGCGGTGCCTGCGGGTATTTCGGGTTGGTTGTGATCAGAAACTCGATGTCTTCCAGGCCATGTTCCGATTCCCTTGGATTGAACGCAACGGCGAGATTGCCGCCTTTGATTCCCAGCGTATTCATGGCGGTGCTTACCTGCGTGCAGAAGGTGTCTGCACTTGTGCGTCGCTGGGTAGAAACCTTTTTGGCGGTAGCCAGAAAATCCTTGCGCTGCTTTTCCATTTCGGCCTGCAGATCAGCCAGGTTGCCCTCATTGCTCGACAGGGTGCTCAGCTCGGCCCGCAGGGAAACATGGTGGGCAGGCAGGGCTTCCGGGCGCACCCGGTGTTTGCGGGCCAGGTCGTGGATCAGATCGAGTCTGGCTTCGCATTCCAGCAGTTTTTCCGGGTTGATCTCCAGTGTGTCTTCGTAGTCGCGCAGATCGCGGCTGACGTCATCAGTGATCTCAACGGCTGTGAGCATGGCGTCGCGGGCCGCCACCAGCGCCGGATGATCATCATCAATGGTTTCAAGCAACTTGTGTGCTTGACGCAGGCTACCGAGTTCTTCCAGTGCCTCGCCCACAGTGCGCACGGTTTCGATGATCTGGTGGACTGATGACGAACGTTTGAACTCAGCCTTCAGCGTCTCAAACTCGCCATCGAACAGGGCCAGGTCGTCGAGCTCCTGCAGTTGATACTCGAGCAGGGCGCGGCGGTCGGCGGCGGAAGTCAAGCTTTGAGCAAGACGGCTGGCCGCGGCACTGGCATTTTGCCAGGCGTGATAGGAGCGATGCATACCGGTCAGGTCTTTTGCTGCAACCCCAAAATCGTCAAGCAGGTCCAGCTGAACCGCGCGATTGGCCAGCCGCTGATTTTCATCCTGGCCATGGATGTCCACCAGGCCATCAACGGTTTCGCGAAGAACGGTGAGGGTGACAGGAGTCCCGTTGACGAATGCCCGACTTCGCCCGTCTGCAGAAACCACCCTGCGCACCAGGCAGCGCTCGGGTGCGTCCATGTCGATGAGCTCCTGTTCTTTGAGGGCATTTGTGCAACGTTCGCTGCGACTGAGATCAAACTCAGCAGTCACGTCAGCCCGATCGGTCCCCGGTCGGACGATATCTGCCGATGCGCGCTCCCCGAGAACCAGGCCCAGGGCACCGAGCAGAATGGACTTGCCGGCCCCGGATTCGCCAGTGATGACGGGGAGGCCCGCCTCGAACCGGATATCCAGGAACGTGACCAGAGAGACATTGCGAACCGTTAACTGTTTCAGCATCGTCGGTGTCCTGCCTCGTAAATTCCTTGCACATCAGCGTGCCGCACAAGGCTTCTGGCAAGGCGCGGTTCGCCGGAAATGTAGGCTACCTTTTCAAGAGCCGCAACACGGCCAGGGGCATTGTGCGTCGCGCCCTCCGGGAACGTGCAGAAGCGCCAATTGCAGCGTTGTGTCCCTTGCCGTATCTGGATATTGCCTGCGGAACACGCCTCGCACTTGACGCTTCTGCGCGTTCTGATATGCAAGGAATTTATGAGGCAGGACACTAGTTTAATAAAAAACCGATAGTTGTGAGAAGCTATGGTACTGGATCGAACGGTTTTTGGTTGTAGGCAAATCGAGTTTTGATATGGATTCCATGGATGATCGAACACAACGACTGTTCAAGCTGCTGGTGGAGTCCTACATCGCGCAGGGACGGCCGGTATCTTCGAAGTCGCTGGCAACCATGCCGGAGGTGGACATCAGTTCGGCGACAGTGCGCAACATCATGTCTGATCTGGAAACCAATGGCCTGGTGCGCTCGCCGCATACGTCGGCAGGCAAGGTTCCAACCGATCTGGGTTTACGCTTTTTTGTTGATTCGCTGCTGTCGGTACAGCCGCTGGATGAAAGTCGGGTGCAGGAGCTCGAAAGTGAACTCGATCCGGATCTCTCACCGCAGGAACTCGCCACATCCGCCTCCAAACTGCTTTCCCATCTGACCCACATGACCTGTGTGGTGACGTTACCGAAGTGGGACCTGACCGCCCTGCGGCATATTGAATTTCTGAATCTGGACAACAATCGGGTCCTGGTGATTCTGGTGCTGAACGATCGCCAGGTGCACAACCGGGTCATTCACACGCAGCGGTCGTTTGAGGCTACTGAGCTGACCCGGGTTGCCAACTTCCTGAACCGTGAATATGCCGGCCTTTCGCTGACCAGCATTCGCGAAGCGGTTCTGGAATCCATGCACCTCGACAAGGCCCGAATGGACTCACTGATGCAGGCAGCCCTGGACCTGGCGGCGAAGACGTTTGACGACGCCACCCACAGACCCGGCCAGGAACTGGTGATCGCCGGAGAGAGCAATCTGTTCAACATCAGCGGCAACTCCGGCACGGTCAGAACCCTGTTTGAGGCTTTTTCGCAGAAAGGCAGCATTCTGCATCTGCTCGATCGCTGTCTGAAAACCAACGGGATACAGCTCTTCATCGGCCAGGAGTCGGGCTTTAAAGTGCTGGACGAAATGACCCTGGTCACCTCTTCCTATAGGGTGAACGGCCAGTTGGCCGGTGCCCTCGGGGTCATCGGTCCAACCCGGATGGCCTATCAGGATGTGATTCCGGTGGTCGATGTCACTGCACGCATGTTGGGGGCGGCTATTCAGCACTCCTGACACCGGGCGCTCTTAAAGATGTGATCCGGGTAAAAAAGGGCTTGAATTGCCGTTGCACTGCCCCCAGTTAAGCCCCGTAAAATTTTACCTGAGGGTCAACTACCACGATGGCGTCAGAAGCTGAAAACCCGGCCGACAAGTCGGCGCATGCCCAGGATGGTGCGCATCCGCCGATCGAAGACCAACTTAGTTCTGAGGCACCCGAAGCCCCCGAGCCTCCCTCAATAGAGGACCCGGCAGACGCGCTTGATCAGGCGCGCGTTGAAGTCGCAAGCCTTAAAGATCAGGTCCTGCGCGCCCAGGCTGAGATTGAGAACATCCGGCGACGTTCCCGGCGCGATGTGGAACACGCGCACAAATTTGCCCTTGAACGGTTTGCCAATGACCTGCTGCCGGTGGTCGATTCGCTGGAGTTAGCCGTCGGAAGTGGTGAAGTCGGCTCGGACAACGTCATGGAAGGGGTTGAGCTGTCGCTTAAACTCTTTGTCACCACACTCGAGAAGTCCGGCCTGACCCAGATTGATCCGCTGGGAGAGCCCTTCAACCCGGAATTTCATGAGGCGCTGGCGATGCTTGCAAACCCCGACGCCGAGCCAAACTCGGTGATGCAGGTCATGCAGAAGGGCTACAGCCTCAACGGGCGGTTGATCAGGGCGGCTAAGGTGATTGTGGTCAAAGCCCCGGCAACTTAGTGTCCTGTCAGGACAGGACACTGGACCCCATCTCTTGAAAAGACGACCTCATGGACACATATCGTGGGGCAACACATTAACCAAACCGGGCTGCGGCCCGGACAGGCGGCGGATAACCGTGCGCACAACGGAGAGTAAGAATCATGGGTAAGATCATCGGCATTGACCTCGGCACCACCAACTCATGCGTTGCCGTGATGGAAGGCGGCGATGCCAAGGTCATTGAGAATTCAGAAGGCGATCGGACAACACCGTCCATCGTTGCCTACACTGAAGATGGCGAAATTCTGGTCGGCCAGAATGCCAAACGCCAGGCGGTCACCAACCCCCAGAACACCCTTTTTGCGGTCAAGCGTCTGATCGGACGCAAGTTTGACGACGGTGTGGTGCAGAAAGACATCAAGATGGTTCCCTACAAGATTGCCAAGGCCACCAACGGCGACGCCTGGGTAGAGGTAAAAGGCCAACAGCTGGCGCCGCCGCAGATCTCGGCAGAAGTGTTGAAAAAGATGAAGAAGACCGCCGAAGAGTATCTGGGCGAAGCGGTCACCGAAGCGGTCATCACAGTGCCCGCCTACTTCAATGATTCACAGCGCCAGGCAACCAAAGATGCCGGCCGGATTGCCGGGCTGGAAGTGAAGCGGATTATCAACGAACCCACCGCGGCAGCACTGGCCTACGGCATGGACAAGAAACGCGGTGACGGCAAGATTGCTGTCTACGACCTGGGGGGTGGAACGTTCGATATTTCCATCATCGAGATCGCCGAAATCGATGGTGAGCATCAGTTTGAAGTGCTTTCCACCAATGGCGATACGTTCCTTGGTGGGGAGGATTTTGACCTTGCGATCATCGAATACCTGGCAAGCGAATTCAAAAACGACAATGGTGTGGACCTGCACAAGGATCCCCTGGCACTGCAGCGTCTGAAAGAGGCGGCAGAAAAAGCCAAGATCGAGCTGTCCAATTCGCAGCAGACTGAAGTCAATCTGCCGTACATCACCGCTGACCAGACCGGGCCCAAGCACCTGGTTCTGAAACTGACCCGCGCCAAGCTCGAATCGCTGGTCGAGGATCTGGTCACGCGGACCATCGAACCCTGTCGCATCGCTCTGGCGGATGCTGGCCTGAAGGTCGGTGAGGTGGACGACGTGATTCTGGTTGGCGGACAGACGCGCATGCCGCTGGTTCAGGCAAAGGTCAAAGAATTTTTTGGCAAAGAAGCACGCCGCGATGTGAACCCCGACGAAGCGGTCGCAGTAGGTGCGGCCATTCAGGGTGCGGTTCTGTCTGGTGAAGTTAAAGATGTGCTGCTGCTCGACGTAACGCCGTTGTCGCTGGGGATCGAAACGATGGGGCAGGTGATGAGTGTGCTGATCGAAAAGAACACCACCATCCCGACCAAGAAACAGCAGACGTTTTCAACCGCGGATGACAATCAGACAGCAGTGACCATTCACGTGTTGCAGGGCGAACGCAAACAGGCCGTACAGAACAAATCGCTGGGTCGTTTCGACCTCAGTGATATTCCGCCTGCACCGCGCGGCATGCCGCAGATCGAGGTCAGCTTTGACATCGACGCCAACGGCATACTCAACGTCGGGGCCAAAGACAAGGCAACCGGGAAATTGCAATCCATTGTGATCAAGGCATCCAGTGGCCTGTCTGACGAAGAGATTCAGCAGATGGTTCGTGACGCCGAGGCGCATGCTGAAGAAGATGCCCGTTTTGAAGAGATGGTGCAGGTGCGAAATCAGGCCGATGGGCTGATTCACGCCGCTCGTAAAACGCTGAAAGAGGCTGGTGACAAAGCGTCTGAAGAAGACAAGACGGCGATTACCGCAGCGGCGGATGCGCTGGAACAGGCCCTGAAAGGCGATGACAAGGCTGACATCGAGACAAAGACTCAGGCATTGTCGGAAGCCTCCGCAGGCCTTGCGCAGAAACTGTATGCCAAAGAGGCAGCGCAAGCGGGTGATGGTGCCGGTGCGGATGGCGCTGATGCCGCAGCCCAAGGGGGGGTGGACGACGCCGTCGATGCCGATTTCGAAGAAGTGAAGGACGAGGACAAGGCTGATAAATAAGGCAGTTTTGGAACCCTGCTTCTGGTAGGGTTCCGCATCGTCAAACTGACCACGAAAGAGATATGGCTCAACGGGATTATTATGAGGTTCTCGGTGTCGACCGGTCTGCGGACCCGGCTGACATTAAAAAGGCCTATCGTCGCCTGGCAATGAAACATCATCCGGACCGCAATCCGGATGACGCGCAGTCCGAAGATAAATTCAAAGAGGCGACGCAAGCCTACGAAATTCTGACCGACCCCGAAAAGCGTCAGGCCTATGACCGTTTCGGTCATGCCGGGGTGGATCCCAACGGGGCCGGCATGGGCGGTTTTGAAGGCAACTTCAGCGATATTTTCAGCGATGTATTCGGTGACATTTTCGGCGGTGGCGGCGGTCGAGGGCAGGGCCGGGGTTCAGATCTTCGCTATGGCCTGGAGCTGACGCTCGAGCAGGCTGTCAGTGGCGACAACGTTGAAATTCGCATCCCCTCGCTGATCTCCTGCGAAGACTGTGAAGGCAGTGGTGCGGCGCCCGGCAGCAAGCCGAGCAAATGTCCTGATTGCAACGGTGCCGGTCAGATCAGGGTGGCACAGGGATTCTTTTCGCTTCAGCAGACCTGCCCGCGCTGCCGTGGTGCAGGTCAGGTCATCACCAATCCGTGCCGCGGGTGCGGCGGTTCCGGGCGAACCGAAATCCGCAAGACCCTGTCGGTAAACATCCCGGCCGGCGTCGACACCGGCGATCGGATCCGGCTGTCGGGAGAAGGCGAGGCCGGTGTCAATGGCGGACCACCGGGAGATCTGTATGTGCAGGTCGAAGTCAAACCCCATTCAATTTTCGTTCGTGAGGGTAAAAACCTCTATTGCGAAGTGCCGGTAGCCTTTGTTGATGCAGCACTGGGTGGGGAGTTGGAAGTGCCTACCCTGAATGGTCGGGTCAAACTTCGCATCCCCGCAGAAACACAGAGCGGCAAGATGTTCCGCCTGCGCGGCAAGGGCGTCACCCCGGTACGGGGAGGCGGTGTCGGTGACCTGATGTGTAAGGTCACGGTGGAAACACCGATCAAACTCAATGAAAAACAAAAAGACCTGCTTCGCGAATTCCAGAACAGTATCGAAGAGAGTCGCAGTAAACATTCTCCCCGCGGCAGCTCCTGGTTTGCAGGGGTGAAGGATTTCTTCGAGAATCTGAAGCCTTAACTCCCCCGGATGGAACATGATTAACATTGCGGTCACCGGTGCGGCCGGACGCATGGGCAAGACGCTGATTCAAGCCATCAGCGCCCATCAGGATCTTCGGCTTGCTGCCGCGATTGAGCGGCCGGGCCTGTCGTTGATTGGCGCAGATGCAGGCGATCTTGCTGGCGTTGGTACCCTCGGGGTGGCCATCACCGATTCACTATCAGCGGTTAAAGACACCTTTGACACCTTGATCGATTTCACGATCGCGCAAACCACTCTTGCCAATCTCGAGGTGTGCCACGCGGCAGGCAAGGCGATGGTTATCGGTACTACGGGTTTTAGCGAGGCAGGGCTTAAACAGATCAGTCAGGCGGCGCAGCGTATTCCGATCATGATGGCACCCAACATGAGTGTTGGGGTGAACGTGGTTTTCAAACTGCTCGAAATGGCGGCCCGGGCGCTTGGTGATGATGTGGACATCGAGATCATCGAGGCCCATCACAAAGACAAGATCGACGCGCCATCAGGTACTGCGCTGCGCATGGGTGAAGTGATAGCCAGCGCGCTCGGACGCGACCTCAACGAGGTGGCCGTATACGGACGGGAAGGCATTACCGGTCCACGTGATCGTCGCACAATTGGTTTTGAGACCATTCGGGCTGGCGGAATTGTCGGGGAACACACCGTGATGTTCGTCGGTAATGGCGAACGCATCGAAATTATTCATCGTGCTCAGAGCCGCTCGAACTTCGCCGACGGTGCGCTCCGCGCGGTCAGATATCTGATCGACAAACCCACAGGTCTGTTTGATATGCACGATGTGCTAGGCTTCAACGCGTCACGCGGGTAGAATGCCCCACCCAAAATAAGGCGGGATCGAAGCTCACCAGAAGTGAGCAAATCGGTCTCGCTTTTTTACAACTACTGATCATCAGTAAGGTTTTTTACGGCTCGGCCGTTCGATTAAAACGTACTGGAACATTGTCAGACTGAACTTAACAGGAAGGGACTTGAAACCGGCGTTGCTCGCGCTAGAAGACGGAAGTGTGTTCAAAGGCCAGTCAATTGGCGCGCCGGGCATTTCGGTTGGTGAGGTAGTGTTCAACACTGCGATGACGGGCTATCAGGAGATTCTGACTGACCCGTCCTACGCCCGTCAGATAGTCACATTGACCTACCCGCAGATCGGCAACACCGGTATCAATGAAGAAGACGCCGAGTCGGATCAGATCTGGGTTGAGGGTCTGGTGATCCGTCAACTACCCCGCCAGGCCAGCAGCTGGCGCAAGACCGGGCTCCTGTCAGACTATCTGCTCGAATCCAACATCAAAGCGATCGCCGGTGTCGATACCCGGCGACTGACCCGTTTGATCCGCAGCAAAGGTGCGCTCAGTGGCTGCATTATGGCGGG
>JAQBYL010000118.1 GCA_027622495.1 Pseudomonadota bacterium | reverse complement strand
CAGGTTACAACGGAGACCTGCATCTGAGCTGGCAGGAAGAGATCGGCGGTGATGTGACGGTGTTGCGGACCTCAACCCTCACAAGCGTCGGCTGGTCACCGCCGGTTGAGGTCAGTCGCGGCACGGGCTGGTTCGTCAACTGGGCTGATTTTCCCGCTGTTGATCGGTTGGCAGAAACGAACTGGATTGCACACTGGCGGGGGCGGGACCATCGCGGCATACATATCGAATACAGTCTTTCAGCTGACGGCGAACACTGGTCGACCCCGGCTGTATTGTCGGGAACGGGTGTTGAACAGGGCTTTGCCAGCGCCTTTCGTCCGATTGAAGGGCATTCGGTTGACGTGCCCCATGTGGTCTGGATCGACACGGATCGCGGGCAATCGGCCCTGCTCTCGATGGCGGTCAACGGTGAGGACCTTAAGCTTGCGGTGGCTTCTGTCTGTGATTGTTGCCAGCCAAGCCTGGTTGCGTCTCAATCCGGTTCGCTTCTTGCCTATCGCGGCCGTTCTGAAAACGAAATTCGCGATATCTACATTCTGCGTCACAGTGGCAATGCCTGGTCGACACCATTGAAAGTGGCTGATGATAACTGGCGCATCGAAGGTTGCCCCATCAATGGTCCGGTGGTGGCAACAAATAGCTCGCTGGTGGCTGTAGCCTGGTATACCGAAGAAGGTTTTCAACCCCGGGTACAGCTGGCGCTGGCAGGTAACGATCTGCAGTTCGACACGCCCATGACAGTGAATCAGGAACAGCCGCTCGGCAGGACTGCTGTCGCGTTCGCCGGGGACGACTCTGTTGTGGTGTCTTATCTGCGCCACGCAGACGCAGGCAGGAGTGAACTTTGCGTCCGGCGTCTGCATGACAATCAGTGGTCACCGGTGCAGGTTCTCGCCAGCTTCAGCGGTCAGGGGCCAGGATTTCCACAGCTTGCGAGTGTTAATGGCGCAGTCGTTGCGGCCTGGAGCAACCAGGGGCGTCTTTTTACCGAATACGTCTCCTTTGACTGACCCGGGGCAGATCCACCCTTTCCAGCGTGCACAGTGGGTCGCATACTTGTGAGCATGCGAATCGTCAGCTGGAATGTTAACGGTCTACGGGCCTGTGCCAGAAAAGGCTTTGCTCAATTTCTGAATGCATCCCGCTCCGACATTGTGTGTTTGCAGGAAGTCCGCGCCTTTGAACACCAACTGGACCCGCAGATCCGAAAACCGAACGGCTGGTTCAGCGCCTTTGCACCGGCACAAAGACCTGGCTATTCGGGTGTGGGGATCTACAGCCGCACCGAACCTGAGCGTGTGGAAACAAGCCTTGGTATCGAACGTTTTGATGTGGAAGGCCGCTACATCGAAGCCCGGTTCGGCCGGCTCAGCGTTCTCAGCATTTACTTTCCCAAAGGCAGTGGGCGTGACCGCAACAACAGCCGGGTTCCCTACAAGCTCGAGTTTTATGCCGCCGTGTTCGATGCCATTTCGCGGGCACGACGACGCGGTCCGGTGTTTGTTCTCGGCGACTACAACACGGCAGTGGAGGCCATCGATCTCGCGAGACCCGCGAGCAACAAGACCAGCAGTGGCTTCCTGCCACAGGAGCGTCAGGTCATGCGCGACTGGTTTAAAGCTGGCTGGGTCGACACGTTCCGGCAGGTTCATGGCGACGCCGAAGGTCATTACACGTGGTGGGCGCAGTGGGGCAGCGCGCGATCCAACAACGTCGGCTGGCGCATCGACTATGCGCTTGCCTCTCCAACGGCTGCCAAACGCATCCGCGATGCTTTTATCTGGCCGCAGATTACCGGGTCGGATCATTGCCCCATCGGGGTCGACGTCGATCTCTGAAAGGCAAGCTCTAATGGGCAGTTGTAACCACAATCCAGCCGCGTAACCTTGGGCTACGCACGGACGAGAAAAATCGATGCAACATTCAACAACCGTCGAGTGCTGGAACTGTGGAGCGAATTGTGTGGACGAACCACTCCCGCTTTCCCGGCACAGCCACTGCGCGAGTTGCGGCGAAGCGCTGCACTGCTGCAGGCAATGCACTCGCTTCGATCGTAATTCAAGTTCGCAATGCTCGGAACGCGACGCTGACCCGCCCAATGACAAAGCCATGGCCAACTTCTGCGACTGGTTCAATCTGCGCGCAACCGGTGCAACAACGGATGCGAACCCAGACAAGCGATCCGCTCTCGATGACCTTTTCGATCGCCCCTCGTCCAGCGACGCCACACCCAGTGCCGCAGACAAACTGAACGATCTGTTCAAATAGCCCGGAGACAGACGATGCCAGGCCCGTTAGAAGGTATACGGATTATTGACTTCACCACCATGATCGCGGGTCCTTACGGAACCATGATCCTGGCCGACCAGGGTGCTGATGTAATTAAGGTTGAAGCCCCGGCTCGAAGCGATCACGTGCGTCGCGCCGGCTACAGTCAACGTACATTCACTGCTGCATTTGTGAACAACAACCGTAACAAGCGCTCCGTATCCATAGACGTAAAGCACAGCGAAGGCCGGGATGCGCTGTTGAAGCTGGTAGAGACTGCAGACGTGTTTGTGCAGAACTTCCGCCCAGGGGTTATGGCCCGTCTGAAGATTGACTACAGCGATCTCAAGGCGGTGAACCCGAACCTGATCTATGTCTCGATGAGCGGCTGGGGTGAAAACGGACCGCTTGCCCACAAGCCGGTCTACGACCCGATCATTCAGGCACTTTCGGGTCTGGCCTCGGTTCAGGGCGGGGCGGATGATGTGCGCCCCAGGCTCATCCGCACAATCCTGCCTGACAAGCTGACTGGTATGACGGCAGCTCAGGCCATCACGTCCGCACTTGTTCATCGCGCGACAACGGGTGAAGGACAGCACGTCCGCGTTTCGATGCTCGACTCGATCGTTGCGTTTCTCTGGTCTTCTGACATGGGTGGTCTGACCTTTGTCGGCAAAGAAGTCAGCACCCAGCGCGCCGCCACCTTCATCGATCTGATCTATGAGACCACCACCGACTACATCAGTGTTTCGGTGATGAGCAATGATCAGTGGCACGGGTTGTGCCAGGCAACCGGCCATCCGGAGTGGCTGCAGGATGAACGTTTTCTGACACCCGCATTACGTGATCGCAACGCCGACCAGCGCCTTGAGCTGATACAGCAGGCTCTGCTGACCAACAGCGCGCAGCACTGGCTTGAGAGCCTGGAACAGGCAGGCGTTCCGTGCGCACCGGTTCTGACGCGGGCACAGATGATCGATCACCCGCAGGTGCAGGCATCTGAAATCATCGTTGAAAGTGATCATCCGCATGCTGGTAGATTGCGCCAGGCACGCAATGCAGCGCGTTTCGAATCCACACCCACACAGATCAGGCACGGCGCACCTCATCTGGGTGAGCATACCGAGGAGTTGTTACGCGAGGTTGGTTACGACGAAGAAACTATTGAGCGACTGAAAACAGTGGGATTGATCAGCTCACCGGAAGATTGAGGTTTGCCCTCAAGCCGCAGCTATTGGATCCCGCAACAGAAAATCCACCATCACCTGAATGCATCGACTCGAAACTGCTGACGGCCGATAAGCAAACCCATGAGGCATACCGGGGTAAAAACTATATTCCACATAACCACCAGCCGCTTGCCAGGCCCTAACCAGTTGTTCGGTCATTTCAAGCGGTACATTCTGGTCAGCCCCAGGCTGCACCACCAGGACTTCCGGCAACGAAGTATGCTCTGCGTCGTTTAATACTCTTGTGACTGAGGCCGCCGCCATGTCCGCTTCGTCGGCGTAATAGTTGAGATGTGCCTGGACTAACTCTTTGCGCCCTACCCCTTTTGCATAGGCAAATCGATATGCCGGATCGGAAACTGGCCACAGAGCAACCACCCGTGCAACGCTTGCGTCTTGCGTAGTTTCGATCGGAGCACCGCTCAGATCGAGGATCTGTGTGCCTTGATGAAAAATGGCTTCCGGCTGCAGACCCGCGAACATGGCAAGGTGCCCCCCGGAGGAACTGCCAACCAGCGCAACCGGAACATCCTGTACATTGAATTGCGCAGCATGGTGTTTGAGCCAGCGCACCGCGGCGGCGATGTCCTGGCCGGCGATGGGATGACGCCACGCTGGCGCATGTCTGAAGTCGATCGCACAGACCAGAATACCGGCCTCGGCCAGAGCACGATTGTAGTGATCGCCTACCGTTCGATCACCCGCGTTCCAGGCTCCGCCGTGCACTTCAACCACTGCACCACGAGGGGTGCCGGTGGGCTCATAGACCCTGGCAAGCAATATTTGTGAGTCTGAATGGCTTGCGTAGGCCACATCCCTCGGTGGGTTCTGATTGATCAGATCTGGTCTCCGTTCAGCTGATCGGCAGTCAGCCCTTCGCTGGTCAGGTCGGAAAGCGATCGGCCCTGCCCGCGCCTGGGCATCCGCCCGAGGGCCATTTCAGGGGGAAGGATTTCTCGACCTGGCTCGCTTGAATCAGGATCTGAAAAGTAACCCAGGGCATAGTCCCCTTGCGTATAACCAAGTAGTTCCTGAAGTTCGGGATCCAGGTCTCTCGCGATGTGCGGAGGGCACGACAGGTATTGATTCTCCTCCTGTCTCAGCCAGCCCAGACAATAGGTGATGTTAAGCCCAAGGCGTGACTGATCAGACCGGTTTTCACCCCCACTGTGTAGAACGCTGCCACTGTAAAACAGAACCGATCCTGCACTCATTTCTGCCTGACAGATCTGTTCAGGGGCAGCACGCTGTTCCCAGGCCCATCGGTGACTGCCCGGCACGACACGTGTGGCGCCATTACGCGCAGAGAAATCAGTTAAAGCCCAGATCGTATTGAACTGCGGTTCGATATCAGGTGGGAGATAAGTGCCCCAAGCCAGTCGATCCCGGTGCAGTGGCTGAGCGCCCTGACCCGGATGAATGTAGATCGTCTGGGTAAGGTGCAGAATGATCTTGCGGCTGAACGGGCTGAGAAATTCACGCGCAGTACCCAACACTTCATCGCGCATAACCAGGCCGCGACAGGCCGGTGTCCGTGCCACCAGGGCACCGGTCCGCTGGGTCTTTCGGCCAACGAAATCATCATTTCCATGGGGTGTTCGAACGATGAACGGCATGACTTCATCGGTCATCTGCTTGCGCGCAGCGTCATCCAATAGATCACAGACAATCACTGCGCCGTCCTGATTCATGGCCTCAAGGAAGGCACCAGTGCCCGCGTCCGGTTTGAGCGTCTGTAGTGCCATTGTGTGCTCCTGTTGCTTTCGTCAATACCCGATCTTAGCCCGGGCACCTGCCGATTGTCACAGATCCCACCGCTAAGCCAGCACATTCATCTGCAGAAGCTTCAACGGCAAACGGTCGACGGCAAAGAAATCCGCCGGTACAGCCGTATCGAAGGATGTGGTGGTGCCTGCCAGCATCTGAGCGATGAGTGCCCCTACAGCGGGTGCCAGTTTGAAACCATGGCCGCTGAAGCCGTTGGCAACATAATAACCGGCCAGTTCTGTCGGTCCGATGACTGGGTGCATATCAATCCGGTTCACTGTGTACAGGCCACAATAACTGCTCGGCTTGGGGGTTTGCGTCAGGGCGGGCAGACGGTGAGCCAGGGCGTGAATTCGGCTGGCCATGAAATCATCATCGGCAAAACGATCAAATTCATCCGGATCAGGCACGCCTTCACGCTCGTCGGCTTCAAGCGTGGATCCGAGGACCAGTTGTTGACCCTGATTCTGCGGCCGAAAATAAATGCCACCGGCCAGATCCACGGTCACCGGAATGTTGCGCAGCTCGGCGGGTAGCGGCAAATACACCACCTGGATCCGGGTAGGCACAAGTTCCCAGGGCCAGTGTATGCCTGTGGCCGCGGTCAAATGGTTGCACCATGGACCGGCTGCGTTGACCACCACAGAACTTTCAATCACCTCACCGCTCGTAAGCTTCACCCCGCTGACGGACCCGCTGCGGGTTTCAATGGCGCCAACAGCTGAACCAAAACGCACGTCTACACCATCCCGTCTGCAGGCTTTGAGCAGATCCGTCAACGCCGCAGTGGGATCGATAAACCCGGCATCGGTTTCCAGCAGGTGGCGGCCACCGCCAGAACAGCTATGTAATTCACCCGTGGTCAGATCAGGCGGGTGAATACACGCACTCATACCCGGGAAACGCACACCAAGTTCCGCGTCGTCGAGCGCTAACGCATCAACGCCAAGTTCTTTCAGACGGCGTGCTTCGCGTACCGCAAAGTGATCATCTGCCGGCAACCACAGCACACCACAGCGGTTAAATTCAGCATCGGGATCGCTCAAGCCGGTATACGCCTTCCAGTTGCGATAAGCGTCGATGCCGTCACGCGCGAAGAAGACCATTTCATCAAACGTATATCGGTGCCGCAGCACTGCAGATGACGCGCCGGAGGATCCTTCTCCCGTGTGCATTGCCTTGTCAACAACGGTGACGCCTTGGTAACCCCGCCGTGCAAGCTGAAAAGCAATGTTGAGACCGATGATCCCCGCGCCAAGAACGATCCCTTCGTTTTTACCCGCCTGCATCACGACATGCTCCCGTCAAACAGCTGATTCCACAGCGGCATGATCTGTTCAACACTGTACCTGGATACACTTTCGGTCGCGTGGCTCGCGTAACGGGCACGTTTGACCGGATCATGCATAAGATCGGCGAGTGTCGAGGCAAGCTGCGCAACGTCTTGCGCCACCACGAGTTCGCCGTTGATCCCATGCTGGATCAGATCTGCCGGTCCCGCAGGGCAATCAAAACTGACTGCCGGGCAACCGGCGGCCAGCCCTTCAAGCAGAACATTCGGAAAGCCTTCGAGCCTGGAACTTAAAACGAACAGATCTGCCCGTTCGTACCATGGGGACAGATCTGCCTGTGTGCCCGGCAACGCAACAGGCAACCCTGACGCCAGATTTTCCAGGTGCGCCCGGTCGGCGCCCTCACCCAGAATGACCAGACGCCAGTCGCCGCGATTTGAAAGACTCGCAAACGCCTGGATAAGAAGATCGAAGCCTTTTTCCGGACCGAGACGCCCGACCGCGAGCAGCAGGTGCCCATCAACAGGCGGCATCTGGTCGGGCGAGGCTGTGGTTCCAGGCCGCAGGTCGGACCAGCGGATGTTGGGTATCACAACGACCTGACGACTGAAAGTGTGCGCGCGCAACCAGGCGGCGGAGGTCTGTGTCTGGGCCACCACGGCATCAGCCAGCAGATAGGCGACCCTGCGTAAACCACGTCAGACACCTTTGAGCGACTCAAGACCCGGATGACTCCGGTCCGCGACGATCAGTCGCCACGAACACAGCACGGACGCAAGGATCACCAGAACATTCGTCCGTACTGTAAAAGCCACCACCACATCCGGTTTCAGAGCGTGGAGTTCTTTTCGCAGATGCAGGATCCGGTTGATCGAACGAAAGAGCCCGCTGATCACATTGGGACTGGAAGAGGCAAGATTCAGTGCTAACCGATCGATGCCTGACGGCAAAGCGTAAAAGTCAGTTTCTGGGGAAGTCAGCGTGGCGATTGTGACGCATCGGCCCGCGTCAGCCCAGCAAGCCGCCAGCTGGATTGCGCTGCGTTCTGCACCACCGTTACCGAGCCCCGGCAATACAATAACCACCCGCTGTGTATTGCTGGGGGCGGAATCGTTCACGTCTTAAAAAACACACGCCGGCGGGAAACCGGCGTGTATGGTGTATGCGTGCGTTCGCTAGTTTTCGGTGGGATCTCTACCATCCGACGGGGCACCGGTACCGGAAGAGCCCATGAAAATCTTTTGCCCGTCCGAAAAGGTGATGTCACGTCCATTGGCCCGGTTAGAACGGTCCTTGCTCTGATAGCCATCAACGATGATGTAGGTGCCAATGGCCAGCGAGTTGCGGTTGATGCCACGGCGCAGCAGGGTGTTGGGTGTGCCGCCTTCAACCATCCAGGATTCCACGCTGCCATCCTCTTTGGTGACGTCCAGATGAATCCAGGCATGCGGGTTGACCCACTCAACCTTGGTGACCGGACCTCTCAGCAGCAGCGGCCGATTCGGGTCAAATTCCGCGCCGAAGGCATGGTGGGCTGAGGTTTGGGTGGGCACCAGGGCCAGGAGACCGAGTACCGCGATGAGTCGAAAATTCAGGTGCTTCATATTCAAAAACCTTCCGTCAATCTGTGTATTTTAGGGGCTGAGCGTTCTGGTTGCGAGCGGCGTCTCATTTACCGCCCCGTCTGACCTTGAACATCTGCTTCCAGTATTCTGGCTCCACGCATGATGTTACCCAACGCGTAGTTTCCTTCGTGGCACGCATACTCGTAGACAACGTCCTGCGTTGCTGGCCACAGGTATTCACCCGACCAGGGCGCGGTCCAGGTGTTCGGATCGTTGACGGTGAAGTTGTAGATCAGTGACCCGTCTTCCTGGGCGGTGAATCGCTCGATCACCTCAAGATCGCGGGTACCCCCACCTAACGATGTCTGATCACGAAAATTCCGGGTGTGCACGACCAGCGTATCGCCTTCCCAGCGACCAACGCTGTCGCCGAGCCACTGGCGCAGACGGCCGTCGGCAGCCTCACCGTCGATACGCACGACCCTCGCGTCATGGTTCATTTCGTTCAGGATCACCACATGATCGGGTGTCTGAACGATGCGTTTGAGGTTGTTGTACAGCACCGGCAGCATCGGCGGACCGGCAGTGGACCCGAAGCCAAGCAGGCAGCGCTCGGCCAGCGGCCGCAACTCCGGGTCGTCATAGGGTCCGGTTTCATCTTCAGCCAGCCACCAGGCATCGCCCTTGTTTGGGCGAAAGAGTCGGCGCTGAGCCTGGAATGCTTTGGCCGCGGCTTCTGTTGGGGCAGGTCGTTGACCATTGGCAGGATCAAAAATGATCGAGGTCCGGAATTTGCCATCGATGGCGAATGCATCCTCACCACGGTCGATCCAGAAACTGTTGTAGCCGCCGACGTTACCGGCAGCACCCGGTGAGCCGTCGCCGCCGTCCGGGGGCGCATCCCGTTCCGGACTGGACTGCTGGGATCCCAGCGACTGCGCCCTCTTTTCTTGTGATGCAATCCCGTCAGCCTGTTCTTTGGTCAAATACAGACTGTCTCCAAACATCTGCGGTCGCTGCAGTGGGGTCAGGGTCGCCACATTGTAGTTCCCGGAAAGATCCGGGCGGCCATCACTGGTTCTGGCAACGTCAGCCTGGGCGCTGCCTGAAGCCACCCCCACAACCAACGCGCAAATCAGACTTCTGAACATATTGCGTGCCAACCCTAACGTGGTAATGGCTTACGCCGCCATTCGCCGTACATCAGCTCCTCCACGAACTCCACACATCGGAATTCCATGAGCTGCATGTTGGCGTCCACGCGCCGATACAGGGGCATGCTGATGGTCCATGGCAGGGTGAAGGTTTCCGGATCTTCGATGGTTGCTTCGTAGAGCAGATGGTCGGGTCCAGTGGGCGTGTAGCGCTCGGTCACAACCAGCTGCGCGCTGTGATGATTGCCTGCCCGGTCAAACCAGGTATCTTCGCGCTGGCCGGTCACCTTGATCACCAGGGTATCGCCCTCCCAGGAAGCAACCGACTGGCCCATCCAGGAATCCACCGGTGCCGGTCCGGGATCTTTGGTAAAGATGTCCCTGACTGCGCCCGCATACTGGTAGGCCATGAACAAGGTGTCTTCGCCCTGGAAAATCTGGAACGGATACGGCATGTAGTTGGCCCGTGGTACACCTGGCAGGTAGCATTTGATTTCGGGATCGCGCTGCAGCCAGTTCTGCTGGTTCTCCTGTTTGATTTTTAGCGCATCGGCCGTGTAGGGGATTTTTCCATCGCCTGTGACCACACCCAGTCCCGGAGGAACGCTGCCGATGGTGCCAATATAGAGCGTTTCGATTGCCGGCACCGGACCATGCGGACCTTCCCGCGTTGCCAGCGAGGTCTTCGCGACGTGCAGCTCCAGGTCGTAGTTGGCTTCGTTCAGAGCCTGCCAGATGCCGTTCAGATCCGGATGTTTGCCACCCGGGCCGCGTGGTGCCTTGTAGTCAGCCGCCATGGTCGCTGATGGCATCAGTAGAATTGCAGAGATGGCCAGAGCCAGGCTAAGTCGCATAGTTTCCCCTCGTTATCACTTGTTGTTCGTCAAACATATCTTTCTTATACCCGCGCAAGCAGACGTGATGCGAGGTCACGTCTGCAACGGTCTGGTTTATTCCTGTCCTGCGCTGCTCGCTATCTCAGCCTTTTCCGAGGCTTCGAGCACCCGGTATACCACCGCACCAAACAGCATTTCTTCCCAGGACTGATCGCCCCAGGTCACTT
>JAQBYL010000117.1 GCA_027622495.1 Pseudomonadota bacterium | reverse complement strand
CGTGGAGGGTATCGGCGGCCGGTGCGGGTGCAAAGTCATCTGGTTGTAAACTGAGCGCCTGCTCCATTACTCGAGCCTCACCCGTGGATCGACCATGCCGTACAGGAGGTCGACCACAATCACCATGAACACCAGAAAAGCACCATAGAACACGGTGGTCCCCATGATGACGGTGTAATCGAGTTGCTGCACAGCCTGCACGAAATAGCGCCCGAGACCCGGGATCGCAAAGACGATTTCTACGACAAAACCCCCAGTGGTAATGGCCGCAATCGATGGCCCGAGAACAGTGATCACAGGAAGGATGGCGTTTCGAAGCTGATGCCTGGTAAAGATCCGGGTAGCTGGCAGACCCTTGGATTTAGCTGTGCGCACGAAATCCGAGTTAACGATCTCGAGCATCGACGAACGCATGAGGCGGGTCAGATAGGCCATGGTGCCCAGACCCAGAACAAGCGAGGGCACCAGCATGTGCCAGACCGTCCCCCACCCGGCAATGGGCAGAATAGAGGCGCCGAGCAATGCATTGAGACCAACCAGCGACAACTGACCGATCGCGGCAAAAACGAAACTCGGCACCGAGATGCCGAGGATGACCAGAAACATGATGACGATGTCGGGCAGCTTGTTACGGTAAAGCGCAGTGAGTGCGCCCCACAACACGCCGCCAAGACCGGCAAACACGATCGCCAGAATGCCGAGCGTAGCCGACACCGGAAAATGCTCCCTGATGATGTCGTTGACTTCCCGGTTCTGCTGTGTGAATGAAATACCGAAATCACCGGCAGCCAGATTCTTCATGAAGATCAGATATTGCTGGCCGGTGCTCTTGTCGAGACCGTATTTTGCTTCGAGGTTGGTGCGGATTTCGGCGGTGACTGCTTTTTCATCTGCCAGTGGATCGCCAGGCACCAGGTGCATGGCGAAGAACGTCGCAGTCGCGATGAACCAGACCGTTATTACACCCTGGATCAATCGCTTCACTGTGTAGCGGAACATTCGCTGATCTTTCCTACTGGGTGTCGATCCAGGCGTATACGAAATTGGGATCAGCACCCACCGCCCGCCGGACCAGCCCTTTCAGGTGAGGATGCGTTACATAAACCACACCGCGTTCATAGCTCGGCAGAATCACCGCGTCTTCAATGAGAATGCGCTGGATCTCGCCAAAGGCGTCCATGCGGGTCTTCGGGTCAACCGAGTTCTGTGCGATTCGAACCTGTGCATCCAGCGCAGGGCTATCGTAGCGACCGCGATTGTTCAGATTCCAGCTTGCAAACAGATCGCCGAATGTCAGCGGATCGTCAAAGTCAGGTCCCCAGCCTGCCAGCACCAGATCGAATTCACCTGAGGCCATCTTGGCGAGACGCTGTTTGAAAATCTGTTTGTCGATCTTCATATCGAGCCCCAGATTTTTCTTGAAAACGCCCTGAAAATACTCAGCCAATATGTTGGAGATCGGGTTGTCGCCGGTGAGCAGGACCAGAGGGGGAAACTCCTTCAGATTGAGATCTGCTTTCGCAAGCTCAAGATGGCGGCGTGCCTCTTCGAGGTTGAGTTTGACCACGGGCGCTGGGTATTCCACCCGAAAAAAATCGTTTACCCCGCGCAACCAGACCGGAAACAGAGATTCACCAGGCAGATAACCGGGCAGCTTGGTGACCTTGTAAACCAGTTCCGACGAATCCTGCGCCATTTGCATGGCTTTTCTTAAATGGATGTTATTCGTGAGGCGATCGGGCCGATGATTGAACTCGATGAAGGACACCGACCCGTCCTGAAAACGGTTAAGGTGCCAGCGCCGTTCCAGAGCGTTCTGCAGGTTTTCTGCCGTCAGTGATGTGTAGGCAACCTTGTTATCCTTGAACAGGTTGAGCGGTGCATTGGTGTCGGTGGTGATGTAAGGCACATCGATGGCATCCAGGCGGACTTCGTCGCGCCGCCAGTAGGTCTGATTTTTTTCAAACCGCAGACGTGCGCCGTGTACCCAGGTGGTTAACCGGAACGGACCGTTAAACAGCATCATGTCTGCATCGGCCGCGTATTTTCCGCTAGTGGAATTGAAGAAATCCTCGCGCATCGGCAGGTATGTCGAGAACGCCACCAGTTTGTCGAAGTAGGCGATCGGTCGCTCCAGATCCACTTCGAGCGTGTAGTCGTCGATCGCCCGCACACCCAGATCGGTGCCCGGCATCTCGCCTTTGTTAATCGCCTCAGCATTCTTGATGGGGTACATGATAAAGGCGTACTGCGAGGCGATCTCTGGATCGAGGGTTTTGCGCCAGGCAAACACAAAATCGTGGGCAGTTACCGGTTTACCATCGCTCCACAACGCGCTTCTGCGCAGGTTGAACACTGCCCGGTACTCACCGATCTCCCAGGTTTCGGCAATGCCGGGCGCAAGGCGGTTGTGCTGGTCGTAGGTCAGCAGACCTTCCATGATGTGGCCCAGAACCATGCCGCTTATTGTGTCGGTTGCGAGTGTTGAGTTGAGTTGCGGTGGCTCTTCGGCCATCAGGATGGAAATGGTGTTGGTGGCAGGATCGACAGCCTGGCCGGTGCCTGTTGCGGTGCCGGTCTGACCCGAGGCCCAGGAAAGCCCGAGCATAAGAACGATCACGCCGAGGATACTGAGCAAGCCGTAAACGAGCAGTTGTTTACCAGCGCTACGGGTAAAACTGTCTTGCGCGACCTGGACGCTCAAAAGATGCCTTTTGTCAGTTAACAACCCGGAGCAGGTTACCGACAATTCGTTCCAAATGCATGAGTGAGTTGCATTCGTCTACCTGGTGGCAGTAAGGCCCGTACTTACGCATTTCTGCGTCGCCCACATTCCAGGAATTGCGCGGTTCCGGATTCAGCCAGATAAGACGTTTGCAGCGATCGTACATTTCTTTGAGGATTTCCTGCTTCGCATCGCCATAGTTGTTACGAGCGTCGCCCAGAATGATGATCGTCGTCCGGTTGTCGACCTGATCCAGGCACGTCCGTTTGAAATCTTCCAGCGCCTGGCCATAGTCGGTGGAGCCACCCGCGTAGTCGCGCAGAGTTTTGGAGATGGCGTCTTCGAGCTTGTTACGCTCGAACAATTCGGTCACTTCGGCCAGGTCTGAAGAAAACGCAAAGGACCGTACCTTAGGCATTACTTCTTCAAGACTGTACAGGAACATCAGCATGAATCTGGCGTAGTTGGCGACCGAGCCGGATACGTCACAGATGGCAAATACTTTGGGTCGGTCGATTTTTACCGACTTCCAGTGCAGGTCGAAGATCACCCCGTCGTACGACATGTTATGGCGCAGGGTTCGGGAGATGTTCAGTGCGCCGCGCTTGAATACTTTTTTGCGGCGTGAATGCAGCGACGCCAGCCGTTTCGCCATGCGGAAAACAATTTCCTGGATCAGGCGGAAGCTGCGATGTTCGATGTTCGACAGTTTGACCTTACGCAGCAGATCCTCGCGCAGACGCTTGCCGGTGGAATCTGCGTGCAATAGAAACTGACGCTCCACGTAGTCGCGCACCTGCTCGCGCAACCAGTCGCGGCGCCGGCGCAGTTCCTGACCGAGACGTCGTTGCGGTATGGCACGGGCCTCGCGCGCATCACTGATCTCACGGTTGAGATCATTGAGGCCCATTTCTTCCATGATGCGCCGGGTGAAAAGGCCTTTCTGCGTGAAAACCTGAATATCGCGCACATCCACGGCTTCACCGGCAGCAGACATCTGCACACTGAGTTCTACCTTGGAATTCTGCATGAGAAGCTGGCCGAGCGGTGACTGGGCTTCGGCCAGTGCGCCGGGGCCCAGGTCTTCCTCGACTTCTTCTTCGATCAGGTAGTTGCTGCCTTTACCTTTCTTGCCGCTCGGTGCGCCGCTCTGACCACGGTTGTTGCCTTGCGCTTCTCCGCCCTGGCCGTCGCCGCCGCCTTGACCTTCGCCCTGCTCATCACCTTCTTCAGATTCGTCATTGGCTGCCTTCCGCTCGCCTTTGACGTCGGTAAATTTGAAGTACTGGTCAAAGCAGGTATCAAAGGTCTCTTTTTCCTGCTCCGTTTTCGGCAGCACCAGCGACAACGAGCGCTTCAGAAAGGCTCGATCCCGGTAGCCCACCAGTTCCACAGCATTGAACGCATCCAGAGTTTCCGCGGTTGAGATGCGGACATCCGAGTTGCGCAATGCTCGAATGAAATTGGCGAGCGTACGATCCATCCGGGGCTACCCTTTGAGCACCTTGCTGGTAATCGTGCTGATCTCGGCATCGACGTTTTCGATGTCATCCTGGAATTTGAGAATGACATTCAACGTGTCGCGGACCAGCTGTGGGTCGAGCGATTCGGTATGCAGCAACAGCAGGGTGCGGGCCCAGTCGATGGTCTCCGAGATTGCCGGAACCTTCTTTAGGTCCAGATCACGCAGCTCGTGTATGAACGCGACCAGTTGGCGCCGCAGTTCCGGTGGGATCTCAGGTACCCGTGCGTGGATGATGCGCTGTTCGAGCTCCACATCCGGGAACGGGATATACAGGTGCAGGCAGCGGCGCTTGAGCGCGTCGGATATCTCGCGGGTGTTGTTCGAGGTCAGAAACACCATGGGGGGTTTGGTTTTGGCTTTGACAGTACCGATTTCAGGGATGGACACCTGATAGTCAGACAGCATTTCCAGCAGCAGGGATTCAAACTCGTGGTCGGACTTGTCTACTTCGTCGATCAGCAGCACACAGCCGTTAGGTTCTTTCAGCGCTTTCAGCAACGGCCGCGGCTCAAGAAATTCCTCGCTGAAGAAGATGTCGCCAAATTCGTGCAGCCGGCGAACTGACTCGGTGAACCCTTTGGCGCCCTGCAGCACTTCATCCAGGGTCTCTTTGAGCACCTGGGTATACAGCAACTGTTTGCCGTACTTCCATTCGTAGATTGCTTTGGACTCGTCGAGCCCTTCGTAACACTGCAGGCGGATTAAAGGCAGCTCGAACATGGCGGCTGCAGTCTTGGCCAGTTCGGTTTTACCCACACCGGGGGGGCCTTCGATCAGGATCGGCTTGCTCAGGTGGAAGGACAGGTATACGGCAGTGGCAATCTGATCGCTGCAGATATAGTTGTGCTTTTCAAAATTGGCTTTCAGCGCATCCACTGACGCGGCTACTTGTTCGATGTTTGTCACCCTTTAAGGCCCCTTTTCGCTACTACGTTAAACATTTATCCCGCGAATCTTTTGGCACGGGGCTGGGCGCGGGCAGGCGGTGGTCAGCCCGGCCGTCGAATGAACCCTGCACACGCCCCCTGTGGGCGGGAGGTGCACACGCAAAACGCGCGATTATCGCTCCGATCGGCGGAGCTGTACAGGCAGAGGCATGATCAGTACCGGCAGTGCCGGTTGATTGCCTAAGAGTGCAACCTGATCAGGCCTTCCTGCGTGGCCGATGCGACCAGCTCGCCTGCCTGGTTGTATACCAGGCCACGGTTCAGGCCGCGAGCCCCGGAGGCGCTGGGGCTGTCCTGCACATAAAGCAGCCACTCGTCAGCCCGGAACGGGCGATGAAACCACATTGCATGATCAAGACTGGCCACCTGCATGTTGGTCTGGGTAAAGCTCACCGCGTGCGGCAGGGTGGCCGTATCGAGCAGCGACCAGTCAGACATATAGGCCAGCACACACTGATGCAGGCGCCGGTCATCGGGCAGGGGATCGCGACTCTTCATCCAGCACATCTGGTGCGGAGGGCGTTTTTCGGGTTTGAACAGGTCCTGCGGGTCGATGTAGCGTACGTCGATCATGGCCTGACTTGTGAATGTCTCGCGCATCTCCGGCGGCAATGCGGCTGCCTGCTGGGCGCGCAGGACGCGTTCGTCGATCAACTCATCCGGTCCGGGTACATCGGGCATGGGCAACTGATGCGAAAAGCCCTGTTCTTCTATCTGAAAGGAGATCGACATGGCGAAGATTGCCTGCCCGTGCTGGATTGCGGCGACTCGTCTGGTGGTGAACGATCGACCGTCGCGGATTCGATCCACGGTATAGAGGATCGGAATGCTGGTGTCACCAGGGCGCAGGAAGTAACCGTGCAGGGAATGTGCGGGACGATCAACGTCAACGGTTCTGGAGGCCGCGACCAGTGCCTGGCCGATCACCTGGCCGCCATAAACGCGCTGCCAACCCTGTGAAGGACTGTGCGCGCGGTAGTGGTTCTGCTCGATTTCTTCAAGATCGAGCAGCGCGATCAGATCATCGATTGACTGTTGCATGGGTCGCCTTTGGTAAAACACTTGAGCTATTGTAGAGCGTTGAGCTGCAAACAGTGTGAAGGAGACGCAGGTGCCGTCCAGACGTGAACTGATTCAGATGACCGAACCGGAAATAGCTGCCTTCCTCACCGAGAAAAAAACACTGATCATCGTTTCGAACGGCCGGGATGGTTATCCGCATCCGATGCCCATGTGGTTCGCGACCGATTCAGCAGGGGCGTTGTATTGCACAACATTCAGCAAAGCGCAGAAGGTCCTCAACTTTGAACGCGATCCGAAAGCCACGCTGCTGGTGGAGGCGGGCGAAGAATATGCGGAGCTCAAGAGTGTGCTGATCTATGCCGACACCACAATCGTGCGAGATGCAGACGCGGTGGCTGAGGTGTTGGTTAACATCTCAACCAAAGGCACCACCATCGATGAGGAACAGCGGGGCAAGGTCCGCGAACAGGTCCGCGCTACCGCAGCTAAAAGGGTCGCCCTCAAATTCACGCCGAGCAAAATCATTTCCTGGGATCATGCCAAACTCGGCGGCAAGTACTAGACCTGTATGAACAAACTCAAAACATCGACGCTGTTTTATTACAGTCTGACGGATCTGCCGATTGCCATGTCGCTGTTCCCGGTGATTGTGTTCGTACCTCGCTATTACGCAAGTGATGTGGGTGTGCCGCTTGTTGTGATTGGCACCGTTTTGTTTGTGGTGCGCATATTTGATGTGCTCACTGATCCGCTGATGGGTTACCTGAGTGATCACACCCGTTCGCGCTTCGGTCGCCGCAGACCGTGGATGCTGCTCGCAACACCGATAATGATGTTGTCGATTTACCGTCTTTTCATGCCTCCGCCAGACGCTGACTGGGTGCACCTGCTGGTGTGGAGTCTGGTTCTGTCCATCGGCATCACCATGATGCTGATCCCCTACTATGCCTGGGGGAGCGAATTGTCCACCGACTACAACGAGCGCTCACGTATTACCGGCGGTCGGGCGATGGCCGGGGTGCTTGGCAGTCTGACCGCTCAGCTTGTGCCGGGTGCGGCCCTGCTGTTTTTCGGCATTGGGGGCAGTTCCGTTGTGCTGCAACTCGTGGGCATCACCATGCTGATCGTGATGCCGGTGTGTGTAGGTTTAACCTTATGGAAGACCGATGAGCCGGTTGTCAGCAAGCGCGCGGTCTTGCCGGTGATACCGGGTCTCAAACTGATGTGGAGCAATGGTCCCTTCAAGCAACTGGTGCTTGCATTCATGATTGGCTCGATCGGGCTCAACATCACTACACCGTTGTATCTGTTTTTTATCGCCGGTGTTCTGCATGCAGAAGACCAGGCCATCTACATGTTGACGTTCTTCTACCTGATGAGCTTCGCGGCGGTGCCGTTGTGGGTCATGTTTGCACGTCGGGTTGGTAAACACCGCGCTTATCTCAGCTCATTTTTCATGCTTGCGCTAGCGCATCCTTTTTATCTGCTGCTGGGTGAAGGGGATTTCTGGTGGATGCTGCCGATCACCATGGTTACCGGTTTTGCTGCCGGTGGTTTCAGCGCAACCTTGCCGAACTCCATGAAAGCAGATGTCATCGATCTGGATACCCTCAACAGTGGCGAAAACCGGGCGGCGCTGTTCTTCTCCGCCTGGTCGTTTGCACAGAAGGCAACCGCGTCGATCGGTGGTGCGATCGCCATGTTCGGCCTCGCCTTTTTCGGTTTCAATGCAGCACCGGATGCGGTCAACGGCGACAGTGAGCTGTTCGGGCTGCGTTTTCTGTTCTCGACGTTCCCATCGCTGTTTTACCTGACCGGGGCGGCCATCGTGTGGACGTATCCGATCACCGAAGAGCGGCAGAAGGAAATCCGTGCAGGGATCGAGGCGCAGGCCGCTTGACAGGGGTGCAAGGAGCAAACATGCGTGCAGCGGTAGTAAGAACCCACGGTCCCATCGAGGCGATCGAACTCGTCCCCGACTACCCGCGACCAGATCCCGAACCCGGCTGGGTTCGCATCCGGGTCAGCGCCTGTTCACTCAACTATCACGATCTTTTTTCCCGTCGCGGCATGCCGGGTATCAAGCTGCCGTTGCCGCTGATCATCGGTTCAGACATCGCGGGTACCGTGGATCAGTCAGGCGATGATGTAGAAGGCTATTCAACAGGTGACCGAGTGCTGATAGATCCGATGTATCGGGGACGCGGCATGATCGGTGAAAGCTGGGACGGTGGTCGTGCCGAGTACTGCGTCGCCCACGCATCACAACTGGTTAGTATGCCCGATGCGGTCAGCTTTGAGGCAGCGGCCAGTATTCCACTCGCCTATGCAACGGCGCACAGAATGATGGTCACGCGAGGCCAGGTGACGGGTGCTGACACGGTGCTGGTGATGGGCGCAAGCGGTGGTGTGGGGACTGCCTGTGCGCTTCTTGCAAAGCGTGCAGGAGCAACTGTGATCGCCTGCGCTTCGAGTCAGCATAAGCTCGACCGGCTTGCCGAGCTGGGTGCTGATGAAGGCATCAACTATGTTGAGCAGGACATGCGCAAGGCGGTCTGGGACCTTGTAGGTAAACCCCGCATATCCGGTGAGGGTGGCGTAAACCTGCTGGTGAACTGCACGGGTGGAGGCACCTGGAGCGATTCAATACGGTGCCTGAAAACAGGCGGGCGCCTGGTGACTTGCGGCGCCACTGCCGGTTTTGACGAGGCGATCGACGTGCGCTACGTATGGACGTTCGAACACAGTCTGATGGGGTCGAATGGCTGGCGTCGAAGTGACATCGAAAGCCTGCTCGACTACGCAGCCGATGGCTCGCTGGTGCCGGTGATCGATAAGGTGATGAACTTAAGCGAAGTCCACGAGGCGGAACGCCTCATGGAAAATCGCCAGATCTTCGGCAAGATTGTTCTGATCCCCTGACGTGGGGATTGAGGCGGATCAGAAGTTCGCGTAGCCGCCGTCAATCAGGTAAGTCTCAGCCGTGTGATAACTGCTCGCGGTGCTCATGATGTAAATCGCGATGGCAGCAAAGTCTTCGGGCTGACCCCAGCGTCGAACCGGGATTCGCTGCATGACGTTGGCGACAAAGCGGTCGTTGCTGAACGTCGCCTGGGTCATGTCGGTGTCGGTCCAGCCGGGCAGGATGGTGTGGGCGGTAACCCCGTGACGGGCGTATTCCACCGCCAGAGCTTTGATCATTGAGATCAAGCCGCCTTTGGCGGCAGCGTAGTGCTCACCGCGCGGTTGACCTGACACTGCGGCGAGGCTGGCAGTGCCGACCAGCCGACCGAACGCATCACCATTACGGGCGCGATCTTTCATGTGTGCTGCTGCTGCGCGGAAGGTATAGAACACACCGGTCTGATTGACGCCGATGATGTGATCCCACTCTTCTTTCGTCATCGCCTCAAACGGTGTTCCGCGCCCGCCGATGCCTGCGTTGGCGAAGCATCCGTCCACCCGGCCGTGATCATCCAAAGTCCTGGCGAAGGCCGCGTTGACCGCCGCTTCATCCGCCACGTCACAGACCTGGCTTGTGATGTTCCGGCCGGACCGGCTGAGGGTCTCAACGGCGGCTGCGTTTTTGTCGGCATTGGTGCCCCAGACCGATATGTCTGCACCTGCGTCTGCCAGACCTTGCGCCATGCCAAGGCCGATGCCGCCGTTGCCGCCGGTGATCAGGACCACGCGGCCGGTAAGATCGAAGGGGGTGAAAGCCATGTTAACTACTCATCTGAAAACCGCCTACCGTAACTGCTTGGGGTTGGCACAGCCAGCGATGTTGGCGCCGGGCGAAGCGCTGCGCTAGGCTTTCAAGCGGGAACATAGGGCGCCGGGTGTGAAGCAAAAGCGGATCAGAAAGCATGCGAGACGCAAGATTGCGATCCTGGGTGGGGGTGTCGGTGCGATTATTTCGGCATTTGAACTAACCAATCAGCCGGGCTGGCAGGACCGTTTTGATATCACTGTGTACCAGATGGGCTGGCGGCTTGGTGGCAAGGCAGCCAGTGGCAGAAACCGAGCTCAGGGCAACCGTATAGAAGAGCTTGGTCCGCACGTGTGGGCCGGGTTTTATGATCAGGCCTTCCACGCTTTCCAGGCTTGCCACGCAGAACTTGAACGGGCCGGCCTGCTCGACGGTGTTTTCCAGGACTGGCGCGACGCTTTTACCGCGCAGGACAAAATTTCTGTTCTGCAGTCTG
>JAQBYL010000116.1 GCA_027622495.1 Pseudomonadota bacterium | reverse complement strand
ACCTTCGAGGCACACCACACTCTCTGCCTGATTCCTGGGTTCAGTTTGTACACCGCGAGTACGTCTGGCGTGCGAGCACCGAACAGGTATTTGAATACGCCTGTCATGAAGGCAACTATGCTTTAGGCAACATAATGCGCGGCGCCCGCCTGCTGGAGCAGGATGTTATTTCCAAGGTCAGCGCGGGCGGGCAGGAATAGCGGAGGACCTCGCCGCTTTCAGTTCTGCAGAGCGAAGCCTTTGTAGCCATGCTCGGCCACGTCGTTGCAGCGATCCCGATACAGCGTCATACCACCGACGTAGGGCATGAACACGCGCGTCTTGCCGGGTATGTTCGCACCCATGTACCAGGAATTGGCCTGCGGAAACAGCGTTGCCTGTGCTTCATCCCAGACATGCTGCACCCATTCTTCCTGAGCATCTTCGGTCGCTTCAATACGTGAAAGCCCATGCCTGTTCATATAGTCGATGCAGTCGCTGACCCACTCCACATGCTGTTCGATGGCGACCGGCATATTGGTTAGAACAGATGGGCTGCCGGGTCCCGTGATGGTAAACAGATTCGGGAAGCCGACGATCTGCAACCCCAGATAGCTGCGCGGTCCGTCCGCCCATTTGTCAGCCAGGCGTGTGCCATTGAGCCCGCGTATGTCCATGTTCAACAGCGCACCAGTCATTGCATCAAAGCCAGTCGCGAAAACGATGATATCCAGATCATACTCGGCGTCTTCGGTTCGCAGGCCGGCTGGAGTGATTTGTACGATTGGCTTGGTGCGCACATCCACCAGTGTCACATTGTCGCGGTTGAAGCTCTGGTAGTAGTCGGTATCGATCGGCGGTCGCTTGGTGCCATAAGGATGATCGGTGGGACACAGCAGTTCGGCAGTCGCGGGGTCCTTGACGGTTTCGCGGATCTTGGCCCTGACGAACTCGGCTGCCGTGTCGTTGGCTGCCTTGTCGCTCAAAATGTCACCAAAGGACGAAGCAAAGAAACGGAAACCGCCGAGGTCCCACAGTTCGCTGTAGATTGCATTGCGCTCTTCAGCACTGACCTCGCTCGCCAGGCGCTCTGATACTTCGTAAGGGAAGCCAAAGTCCGACTCGCGGCAGGTTTGACGGATGCGATCGTAATTCTCTTTGATCTCACGCGCTGCTTCGCTGGTCAGCGGTGCGTTACGCGCGGGGATGCTGAAATTTGGCGTGCGTTGAAATACGGTCAGATGCTCGGCTTGCGCTGCGATTACCGGCGTTGCCTGAATGCCGGTCGAGCCGGTTCCGATCAGGCCCACGCGCTTGCCTTTGAAATCCACACCTTCGTGCGGCCAGGCTCCGGTATGGTAGAAGTCGCCTTTGAAACTGCTCAGACCGGGGAAGTCCGGCGTATTGCTCGATGACAGGCAGCCGACGGCGCTCACCAGGTATCTGGCAGATACTTTCTCGCCGGTGTCGGTTGTCAGGTTCCAGCGGCTGCTGGTTTCATCAAATGTCGCACTGGTTACGCGGGTTTCGAATTGAATGCTGCGGCGCAGATCAAAGCGATCGGCGACGTGGTTCAGATATTGGAGGATCTCGGGTTGCTCAGGATAGCGGCTCGACCAGTTCCACTCCTGCTCCAATTCTTTGGAAAAGGAATAGGAATAGACATAACTTTCGGAGTCACAGCGCGCCCCAGGGTATCGATTCCAGTACCAGGTGCCGCCGACCCCATCGGCCGCCTCGAATACCTGGGTTTCGAGCTTCAGCAGATCGCGTATGCGATGCAGCATGTACAGACCTGAAAAACCAGCGCCAACAATGGCGACATCAAGCTGGCGTACACCAGCGGCGGCGACTTGTGCAGACATGTTTTGTCCTCAGTGTATTTCCGTGTATAGAGTAACCGCTTTGTCCGTCGTCATGGAATGGTTGAACAATCAGGGCGATTTGAGCTGGCAGGCCCGTCCCACTCGGCCAAATCGCCTGTTTTCTGTGTGAGCCGCCCTGCAGATCGCAAGTCGCGGCCTGTTGTTGATCGACTGAGCGTCAGATACTGACAGCCGTCGACAGCAGGGTTAACGCCAGACTCCGGACTGGTTGCTGGAACACCCCACCGATCGATACGCCGCATCAATCAGAGACTGGCCTCGAACGTTCAGCAGAATGCCCGGTCCCATGCGGCTCATCACGTAGCCGAAACTCATACCCGCGGCCGGATCGGCAAAACCAGTTCACCACCACATGCGAACGGTGAATAAATTGTTGCCAGCCCTGGCGGCATACCTAGAGAGATCGTCACCGACAAACTACGGAGCTATGGCCCTGCTTATTGGCAAGGGGCACACCGAACATTGATCCCTGAGGCGAGACACAACACAGAACAATACGCCAACAATCGTACAGAACTCTCTCATCAACCCACGCGTGTGCGGGAACGAGGTATGCGTCGGTTCAAATCGATCATGCAGGCGCAGCGATTTCTGGAAAGCCATGCCGCAGTCTACAACCTGTTCAATCTGCACAGGCATTCTCTGTGCCGGAGATTGCTCAAGTTGCTTCGGCTTCGCTCTTTCGCGACTTGGGACGCGGTGACAGAAACTTAGTCGAGGTGTTAAGAACATATTTCATTCGGGCCGGGAGATTAACTTGTCAACACCCACGGGTGAGCTGCTGGTAGGTACTCATTGGCGCTTCTCATTCTTGTCGGAACGATGAGCGCTGATCCTACTGCAGCTCGCCCACTATTCCGAACAGGTTGAGTTGCACTTGGGAGTTGAATTCACTAGTGTCCGGTTAATTTGACTACGCGCATGCAAAAACCCAGTGCCGACGCGGCCTTGCGGCCGATTTTCCTTGGTGTCGATTTGAAACACGATTCGGCAAATTTGTGTAGTTTCCCCCACTTGCTTCAGGCGGGGACTGCATATGAACGTCGGCAAGACGCTGTTCGCACAACTCATGGACTTCATCCCGTGGACGAGTTTTTCCAGCATAGTCGATCGCCACGCTGGCAATGCCGGCGTGCGCCGGTTGACCTGCGCGGAGCAGTTTCGGGTACTGGCTTCGCCCAACTGACCTGGCGCGAGAGCCTGCGCGACATCGAGGCTACCCTGGGCGCCAATGCCGACAAGCTGTATGCCATGGGGCTGCGTCATCGCGTGCATCGCTCCACCCTGGCCGATGCGAACGAATTGCGCGATTGGCGCATCTGGTCGGATGTCGCCGCCTTGCTCATTCGTCGGGCCCGCAAACTTTACGAGGGCGAAGACCTGGGGCTGGATTTGACCAACACGGTCTACGCGCTGGATGCCAGCACCATCGATCTGTGTTTGAGCTTGTTCGACTGGGCACCGTTCCGGTCGACCAAAGCCGCCATCAAGCTGCACACCTTGCTGGACTTGCGCGGAGCCATTCCAGCCTTTATTCACATCAGCGACGGCAAAATGCACCTGTCCCAGGTACGCCGAACTCTGCTCCAGTTCCCACACCTTGAACGTCGTCAGCGGCTGCCCGATAGCACCCGAATCAATCCCTTGGCCGCCGCGGTGTCCAAGTACTCGCGCATGTGAATGAGCTTGCCATCACGCACCTCCGCTACGACACAAGCAGCGATGTCGAGCATGGTGCCGTCGGGTAGCGTGCCGCGTACGCTGTGCTCCTCGACGAATCCGTCGTTCGTGCTCCTGCGCTGGATCTGCTCGTAGCGGAAATCCGGAATGACGCGCTTCACCGACAGCGCAAACGCAATCAACGAATCGACAGTCATCGGCGGCCCAGCGTTCTGTATTGCCGACATGTCGCTGGCGCATAGCGCGCGAACCGCGTCGCCGTCGCCTTCCATGAATGCATCAAATAACGCCTTCGCGAGCGTGGTGTGGTTCATTTTCGCTCCTTGCCGACCATCGCGAGATCATACGCGCCGGGGTGCATCAATGTTGAATGAGCGGCGCGTAGCACCCCATAGCTCGCGCGCGATTGAATTGGCGTTACCGTCGATGGAATGGGCACGCACGGATGTGTGCCCTGGGGGTGCTACGAAGTGCGTCGGCGGCGGAGTGCTCCGTCACGCCGACAGATGGCCGCGTTCAATTCTGCGCACGCGCAGGGCGTCCTGGACGCGGGTGTGATAGGCCCTGTCGATGCGGTAGCCGGTGTAGAGGCATGCCCCCAGCAGGCCCCACACCATGGCGAAGGGCCCGTCGATCAACCCCAGCGCGATGATCTTCTCCGGTTCGATCGTTCCCGGTACTGCGCCGGTCGGAAACTCGATGATGTCCAGCGCAATACCGGCCACAACGTGGCCGATGCCATTGGTGGCCTTGGCGAAAAAGGTCCGCGCCGAATAGAAAATGCCTTCCTGGCGGCGCCCGGTCTGCAGTTCGTGTTCGTCGGAAATATCTGCAAGCGCGGACATGACGCTGATGTTGAGGATCGAACCGCACCCCGACGAGAAGGTGCCAATGCCGATTATGAACATGACGAGCTCGGTCGTCGTGTTTTCCGGCGCGAGATCGAACAGGCGCAGGGTTACGGCCGTGGACCAGAACACGCTCAACCCCGCGGCTGAGGCGACGATGGTCCAGCGTTTGTCGAAACGATTGTGCAGGGCGGCGGTGAAGATGAAGCCGATGGCGTAGCCGAACACGTTGTTGAGGATCAGCCAGCCGATCTGGTAGTCGGTCAGCTCCCAGTAGAAGGTTGCCATGTACAGGCCGAGGGTTTCGTGGGTGCCGATCATCACCGAGAGGAAGAACAAACCGAGTAGCAGATAGCGATAGTGCGGGTTCTGCATGGCAGACCACATCTCGCGGCCGAGTTGGCGCATGCCGAACGGTGGCAGATGAGAAATGGGATGCGGTCGCGGGTTTGATAGGCCGAGGTGAGGATGCACAGCATGATCAGCGTGCAGCAGAAGAACACCACCGGGTAGTAAGCCTCCTGATGCATGCGGCCGTTGTCGAATGCGGGAAAGACGACAAACCACACGGCGATGTGCATCACGATGACGCCGCCGTAGGTGAAGACGTTGTTGTAGCTCATCACCTTGGAGCGTTCGTTGTAGTCGTCGGACAGCTCCGCGCCCAGGGCAAGGTGCGGCACGGCGAACAGCGTCTGACACACGCGCATGCCGACGGTGAAGACCATGAACCAGATGAATAGGCTCGTCGTTTCGAGGTCGGCGGGCGGATTGAAGATCGCGTAGATGCACAGCACCAATGGCAACGGTGCGGCATACATGAAGGGATGCCGCCGGCCCCAGCGCGAGCGGAATCGGTCTGAAATGGAGCCCATCAAGGGGTCGGTCATTGCGTCAGAGATGATGCCGACGGTGACGGCGGCGGCGGTGAGTGTGCCCGACAGACCGAGAATCTGGTTGTAGTAGAAGAAGGTGAGGGCGTTGAAGATCCAGTTGCTTGCCGCTTCGCCGGACGCACCGATGCCAAAAGCAAGTTTGGTGCGCATTGTCACTGGCGAATTCGGCATCTCACCCCCTCACAGACGGTCCGTCTAACTTAGCATCGTCTGAGCATAGGTCTTCTAACGGGTCTATTCCACGGCCACGCGCGGTGTGGGTTATCGGCCTGAGTTCGCCTGCTGCGCTGTTCATTGCGGCGAACGGACGCATTAGGTGAATGACTCACGCACCAGGGGGCCATTGCCGGACGCGGGGTATGGGGTTTCGGGAAGTCGGGGATTGGTAGGCGCAGGCGGGCCGGGCCTTCCGCAGAATGGGGATCCCGAAGGAAGAGATGAGTGGGCATGGTTTCCGCGATATGGCGCGGACGATCCTGGACGAAGTACTCGGGTATCGGCCTGACATCATCGAGCACCAGCTAGCCCATCAGGTTAGAGATCCGCTGGGTCGTGCGTACAACAGGACCGCTCATCTCGCAGAAAGAAAAGTGATGATGCAGGCGTGGGCTGACTACCTGGATGAACTCAAGTTGCTGGAGATCAGCCCGTCTCGTACTCGGTAAAGTGATCCCGTCGCGCCTCCTCGCGGTAGGCGCTGACGAGGGCATCGAAATCTTCGAATTCCAGGTCTCCCCCGGTGCGAAACCGGTAGAAGAGCTCTTCCATGCCGCCGGGGGTGAAGGTGACGAGCATCTCGACGGGCTCGGTGGCCGACAGATTGCGAAATCCGTGTCGTGCTCCGGCCGGTGCCCGCACGAAGTCCCCGGCGGAAACGATCTCGGCATCTTCCCCCAGGATGAATTCCAGCGACCCGGACAGGATGTAGAAGGTCTCTTCGTACCGGGCATGCACGTGCGCACTGTCGTGGCATCGGCCGGCACGGTCCAGCGCATCAGCGAGTAGGCGTTGCCGGTATCGGTGGCGGAACACTTGATGGTGATGTTGTCTTCGCCCAGCTGAAAGTGCCTGCCCGCATCGGCTTCGACATGGTATGGGTGCGCCACGAGTTGGTCTCCCTGCGAATCTGCCTTGTCTCCGAGATCATGCTACGCCATTTACGTTGCCTGTGAAACGCGTGTGTACGAACCTGTCGCAGCGCTCTGCCGAAACGGGGGGATAGAGTGATGCCGTGCGGTCCCAAACCTCGTAGTCCGGGCACTCGCCCCACACGCACTCCATCGCCTGCAGCGCGGACGGCACCAACCCACGCACTCCGAGAACTAACACGACCACTCGCATTTCGTCCTCCAGCGCCAGTTGGACGCCCAGATCGGCGCGGTCGTCCGGAGCCTGGGCGGTGCTCCGGCAGGCGGGGTCTACACCATGGAACAGAACGGCCCCGGGTTCCATCGCGTCGGGGCGTCGGACCCGCAGGCCCTCGAACGTCTTCTCGACCGCCTCGTTCGGCGCATCGTCCGCAGGCTCACGCGCGAACGAGCTCCTCATCGAAGACCCTGAACAGCCCTGGCTCGATCTGGAACCCTCCGACACGCTGGAAATGGATCGGAGTACATCGGCAGGGGAGAGGGCTACATTCCTATGACGATTGCCTCCGCAATCATCGGCTACAATATGGTCAAGGTTGTGATGAGAGTTGGTGCGCTCAGAAAAACGGAGGCACCATGCACGCAAGAGGGGTAACATTTGGGGTAACTCCCGACTGAATGAACCTCTAAACCCTTTATTCACACGGCGTTCCACGATCTATTAGGTAGTTGATCCAGAACCCAATATCCGTTTTGAAGACAGTCAGCGCATCTGGCAGGCACTCAGTCTGTTCAAGGGTGCTCGACGACGCCAGGGAAACCAGGCGGGGTTCGCCGATGTGCTGATTCTGCTTTCGTGTTGGTCTTTCATAGAAGACCAGGGGGACTCGTTCGGCGGAGGGTATACCTTTGATCAGGGCGCGCGTCTGCTTGAAGGTGCCAGATCGCCCTGATGCCACCCGCCGCGTTCCGATTGAACCTAAGCAGGCCGAACAGGGCAACCAGCATACATTCGCCGGTTGCCCCCGTCGGTTAATGCCCCAGATTAAACCCCTCGTGTTCATGACCCAGTTTGTCGTCGAGGGCCGTGTAGGGCTGACCCTCGTACTTGCGGACCTCCGCACGGCCGACCACCATGTGGTGCACTTCGTCCGGTCCGTCGGCAATCCTCAGGGATCGTTGCGAGACATACATCCGGGCCAGCGGCGTCCACTGCGTAACGCCGGTGGCGCCATGCATCTGTATTGCCTCGTCGATGATCTGGCAGATTTTGGCAGGAACGTTTGCCTTGATCGCACTCACATACACCCGCGCTTCCTTGTTGCCAAGCACGTCCATGGCCTTGGCTGCCTGCAGCACCATCAGGCGACACGCATCGATCTCATAGCGGGCCTTTGCCACCACTTCCATGTTTTTGCCAAGCTGGATGATCGGCTTGCCGAAAGCGGTCCGCGCGGATGCGCGTCTGATCATGAGCTCCAGTGCGCGTTCACCCGCACCGATGGAGCGCATGCAGTGATGAATGCGTCCGGGGCCGAGCCGCACCTGGGATATTTCGAAACCGCGACCTTCACCGAGCAGAATGTTGGTTTTCGGCACGCGGCAGTTTTTGAACTGAATGTGCATGTGCCCGTGGGGTGCCTGGGTTTCGCCGAACACCCGCATTGCACCAAGTATTTTTACCCCTGGAGCGTCGAGAGGTACGAGAATCTGCGACTGCTGCCGGTGCGGAGGCGCATCCGGACTGGTCTTCACCATGGTGATCATCACTTTGCAGCGCGGATCTCCTGCTCCTGAGGTGAAGTACTTCTCGCCGTTGATGACCCACTCGTCGCCATCCAGAACCGCTTGCGTTGCGATGTTTTTTGCATCCGACGAAGGCCAACCGGGTTCGGTCATCGCAAAGGCGGATCGAATCTCGCCACGGAGCAGCGGTTCCAGCCACTGCTTTTTCTGCTCAGGCGTGCCGACGCGTTCGAGCACTTCCATGTTGCCGGTATCGGGCGCGGAACAGTTGAGGGTTTCGGACGCAAGCGGGTATTTGCCGAGCTCATTGGCGATGTATGCATAGTCCAGATTGCTCAGACCTTCGCCCGTTTCGGCATCCGGAAGGAAGAAGTTCCACAACCCGGATTCTTTTGCTTTGCGCTTTGCCCCGTCCAGAAGCGCCAGCTGCTCTGGCGCAAATGCCCACTCGTGCTCACGGTTCGCACCGAGCCGCTCGAACTCCTCCATGATCGGCACGACGTTGTCCTGGATGTGTTTCTTGACCGCGTCCAGTAGCGGCTGTACCTGTTCGGACATGGTCAGGTCGAAAAGATCTAAATTAGACATGGTTTCTCCTCCGCGATTATTTTCCTGTGAGACTAACACCCACTCCCTTCACTGACTATCCAGGTTAGAGCGACTATTCTGTGTTGCGGAACTACACGAGGAGAACGAATTCCGTGTTTATCAAAGAAAAAGAAATTGATGGCGTTGTGCAGCGCGACTTTGCGATCGAGGTAGATGGTGAGTCTGTTCCAGCCGTGATCTATGCAAAAAAAGGCGCTACCGGATCAAGACCGTTGATACTGATGGGGCATGGCGGTTCTCAACACAAGAAAACAGAGGGCATCCGCATTCGCGCTGTGCAATACGCTAAAGAATATGATTGGGCGACGCTCGCGATTGACGCTCCCGGACATGGTGATCGAATATCCCGCGAAGAAGCGCAGCAGGTGATGATTGATGTTGGCAAGCGGGTACGGGGTGAGATCAGCGCCCCATTTGACAACGAACGCATGAACCAGATGATGAAGCGCATGCAAAAAGCCGCACCCGAATGGCATGCGGCGTTGGATGCAGCCCTGGAGTTAGATTTCGTGAATGGCACCCACAGAATCGGTTATTGGGGTGTCTCAATGGGAACCGCAATTGGCGTTCCATTCGTCTCCAGCGAGCCGCGCATACGCTGCGCCGTATTCGGCCTTGCAGGCTTGCGCGCTGGTGCCATCGATATGCAACAAGCCGCCACAAAAATAACCATCCCGGTTGAGTTTGTATTCCAGTGGGAGGATGCCGTCGCGCCGCGGGAGAGTGGTATCGATCTTTTCAACGCCTTCTCGTCCACAGAGAAGACCATGCATATCAATCCCGGCGGACATATGGATATACCGAGTTTTGAAGGTGACAGCTGGAAGCGTTTTTTCGACCGACACCTGGCTGGCTAACCTTTCGGTGCCGAACTTTGTGTCGCTCGAAGTTGCCTGTCAACCCGATGTATCCGCTCCCACCACCAGATCTGTCCTTCCAAGGAACAGTAAGGTCATCCCCAGCGTGTCGATGATGCCGTGGGCTGCAATCAGCGGCCACAGATTGCGTCCGCAAAGGCGAAACGCGTAGCCGAAGACGAGGGCGAGCGCAAAGATGTTGGCCACGCCAAGCCAGCCCTGGTAGGCGTGTGCCAGCGCAAAAAGCACCGCCTGCAGAATCACTCCCCCATGCGCGCCGACAACACCGGTAAAACGATGCAGTAGAAAACCCCGCGCGATCAGTTCTTCACCAAAAGCGGCCGAACCCCAGCTGATGGGAATCAGAAACCACAGGTAGTTGATCCAGTTGTCGTGTATCAGCACTTCCAGCAGCGAGACGTCCAGTGGACCGGCACCCAGGGCACGCGCCAGCGGTGTGACGACAAACGAGGTCACCACAAACACCAGCACCAGCGTACCGATTGTGAAGCCGAAGAATCTGCCAAGCGGCATCCGCTGTGCAAAACCCAGATCGCGCCAGCCGATTCCCTCGCGATGTAAAAACCAGGTTGCGCCTATCACCGGCAGCACCATGCCGAGGATCGGTGCCGCCGGGAGCCATCCTGTGAGCGAGCCCAGTAATGAACCGAGAAGACTCAACAGGACGACCAACACACACTCGGCGATTGCGCGCCCGGCACTCACGGCAAATAATTTACCGCTGTCATCCTTCGATAACTTTCAAGCGGCGTATAGCGCTATCGATGACATACCCCAGTCTATCTCACTGCAAGTTGTCGTGCGCAACCATCAGG
>JAQBYL010000115.1 GCA_027622495.1 Pseudomonadota bacterium | reverse complement strand
TGGTTTTGACGGTGGATTCTAGATGTTTGCATAAGCATGTTTTTGCATCGGTTTATGAAAAAGCGGCACGCTAGATCATGCTAACAGCGGCCGAGCAGAGAGGGAAGCGGCGCCGTATATCTTCAGCTATCTGATTACCCTGTGGATGATTCTAATTCTCGGTGAGTATGAGAAGCACAAACCGCCTATTCTGAAAATGCCAGCTGATCCTGCATAGTCAAAAACCACTGAAAAATCCTCCATCGAGCCAAGTGCCAGAGTCAAATGCCAGAGTCAAATTCGTAGTGCTTGCACTGGGCTGCGAAAATCTCCTGTGCCAAGGACGAGGCCCTTATTGAGGCAGTGCCTGATCATTTGTAAGTAGTAGATGAATGTGATTTGTCATAAATACCCAAGCATGAACGGCAACTTCATATTTTTGTACCTACAAATAGCCAATGCGCATAGGTCGCCATGTCTCCATCGCATGCGAAGCAGGCATGACGATTGTTGCCGCGTTGAACAACGTGTTCGGCGTATCCCGAAGGGCAGAATCTGGTTGGACGCGGCATAGTCAAGTTCCCTGGCTATCGATTAATCAATTCTTTGATAATGCCGTGCGAGGGGATAACCTGCCTTAGGTTAAGCGCTAGGGTTTATGGGAGATTGAGTCTTCAATCGCTGTCAGCCGGCTCTGGCATTTGGCTCTGACCCCTTAATTTGGTGATGGTTCCTTCGCCAACTGGGGTGATTACTTTGCCATCCCGCGTAACTGCGAACGAGACAACAAGAGCCGAGGCAACGAAAATCGTCAGAGCGGTTTGAAGCCATTTCAACATTTTAGTCTCTCTGGAAATCGCGGATTGTGAAGCTAAGGATATCTTTTGGGTGGGGTCGATGATAAGAGGATCTGGCGGAAAGGGAGGTTGCCGAACCAGCACTTGCCGGTTAGCGGGTAGGGTCTGTTGAACAGGTGTCTTTTAAAACAGGCGCCTGAACAGATTCACGAACAGGCTCAACACCACTGAGATAAGAATCATTGATGTGATGGGAAGGTAAAAGCGGCCGTTGCGGTACTCGATCCGGATGTCTCCTGGCAGATGACCGATCCAGCCGAGCAGGCCGCTTTTAGCGGCAAAACCAAGGAGCAGCAGAATGATTCCGCCCGCAATCAGCCAGTTTCCCATGATCGCTCCCATTTGTGCCTGCTTCATGTGTCACCCGAGCGTCGATTGTGCCGCGTCGCCACATGCGATGAAAATGCGCGGTGTTATGATTACATTTTTGATCAGCCGACCATGCGCCAGATCTATCTAGACTACAACGCAAGCACGCCGATTGCCCCACCGGTTCAGGCGGTGATGGCAGAACTTCTCGACAACAGTTTTGGCAACCCTTCAAGCCTGCACTGGGCAGGTCAACCAGCGATGCAGCACCTGACCCGGGCCCGCGCTCAGGTGGCGCGTCTGCTCGGCGCGCAGGATCACGAGATCGTCTTTACCAGTGGCGGCAGTGAGGCTAACAATCAGGTGATCAAGGGGGTGTTTTTTGCCCGCTATCCGAAGCCTGTGCACATCATCACCTGTACAACTGAGCATCCGTCCGTTCTGGCAACATGCGCATTTGTTGAACGTCTGGGGGCGCGGATCACGCGTCTGCCGGTGGATGGCTTTGGTCGGTTTGATCCTGATGATCTGCGGGAGGCGATCACCAGCGACACGGCGCTGATCACCCTGATGCATGCCAACAATGAAACCGGGACCCTGCATCCCATCGAGGCAGGGGCGGCGATTGCGCGGCAACACGGCATACCATTCCACACCGATGCGGCCCAATCTGTGGGCAAGCTTGCTACAAGCGTCAGGGATCTCGGGGTAGATTTTCTATCGATCGCGGGGCAGAAAATTTACGCGCCAAAAGGAATCGGGGTGCTGTACATGCGCGCCGGGCAGCAGATTGAATCACTGATCCATGGGGCAGGGCATGAACAGGGTCGGCGGGCGGGCACAGAAAGTGCTCTGCTCGCAGCCGCGCTCGGTGCCGCCTGCGAATACATCAGTGATCTCGAGCCAATGGACCGGGTCAGGTCCTTGCGGGATCGCTTTGAGCGCGCGCTGACATCCGCTCTCGGGAACCAGGCCGTGGTGAACGGTCATCCGGTTGAACGGCTTGCTAACACGTTGAGTGTCTCGTTCCCCGGGCGCATCAGTCAGGATCTGCTGACGGGCCTTGAGGGCATCGCTGCTTCGGCCGGTTCAGCCTGTCATTCGGGCGTGGTGGAACTATCTGGTGTGCTCAAGGCAATGGGTGTCTCTCCGCACACAGGCATGGGAACCATCCGCTTCAGCCTCGGCCGACTGACATCGGACGCCGAAATTGACGAAGCCCAGGAACGGATTATCGATCTGATCAACCGGTCTTAGCGCGCTTAATAGCCGCGGTGATCATGTCACGGGCCATCTGTGCATCGCCCCAGCGATCGATCTCGACCCACTTGTTTTTTTCCAGATCTTTGTAGTGCACAAAAAAGTGTTGAATCTGCTCCAGGGTGATGGCCGGCAGGTCGCTGTAGTCGTTGATTTTTTCATAGCGCCGGGTCAGCCGTCTGGACGGAACTGCGAGGACTTTTTCGTCGCCTCCAGCTTCGTCTTTCATGATCAAGACACCGATCGGCTTGCAGTTCATGACCGCCCCCGGTGTGATCGCCCGGGTACTCGCGACGATCACGTCGATGGGATCGCCGTCATCAGACAGGGTGTGGGGAACAAAGCCGTAGTTGCCCGGATAACGCATGGAGGTGTACAGATATCGATCGACGAACAGTGCGCCTGAGGCTTTGTCCATCTCGTATTTAATGGGTTCGCCGCCGACCGGAACCTCGATGATTACGTTGATGTCGTTCGGAGGATTATCACCGATGGCGATCGCATCGAGGTTCATGGTTCATTCTCAAGCTTGAAAAACGCGCACCCTAGCACAGCTCGCATAAGGTAGGCAGCGACTCCGTGCGTTGAGCACAAGTCTGGTTGGGGGAGTTGCGGCTCACAGCCACTGGATAGGCAGGTTGGCCTCGACCAGCGCACGGATGCTGAAACAGTTGATGCCATGTTCTTCGCCCACTTCCAGGGCGAGTTCCGATACCTGATTGGTTCGTGCATAGATCGCCGCATTCGGATGACGTTGTTTTAACCACAGAGCGGTGCGTAGATTATCTTCGGCCCGTCCGGTGCCGAGGATCAGGGTGGGTTCGCCCTGATTCAGGTCCACGGTTGCACTCAGTTTTCGCCAGACTTCCGGATGCGATATATCACCCTGCAGGATTACCCGTTTGTAGTGATCGCCAAGACGGGCCTGTTCGTCGGCGACCTGGATGCGCCGATCGGCATCGATGTCGATCACCACCACCGTGTGGATTTCTTTCATGGCGTGATCCTCAAGCTCTTCCAGCACGGTCTGCCCGAAACGTCCAAAACCAGCCATAACCACATCGCGACCTTTGGTGCGATGAAAGTGGCCGATCAGCTGATGCTCCACCAGACCTGCAGCGGCCAGGTGGTAGGAATTGAAGGTGACACAGCGCTGAGCAACCCTGGTCTGCGCCATGGCACGCATGAAGCGCAAGTTGTGACAGTGGAGCACAATCCTCGATGCCAGTTGCGGATGCGCTCTGAGCATCTCACTGGCCGCTTCGTAGGACTCGAAATCTTCAGCCCCCAGCATCACCACTTTGACCGTGCGCGAAAGGCTCAGATGCTTTTGGACGTAATCGAGAGTGATATCTCCCACCAGCACCGTTACATCGAAGGTCGCTTCCAGCTCCCGCTGTCTTGCCGGTTCGATATGCGCATCCACCACTACCACCGGTGTTGCAGGTTGATGGGTCCGCAACACGCGCAGATAACTGGTTGTGAGTTCATCACTGCCCACCACGACCACGTGATTGTGCAGTCGTCGCAGTTGCCAGCGTTCCGGTGAGATAGCACGCAAGACTGCCTCGATCACCGCCGAGGCCATGAGCAGTGGACAACCGAAATAACCGATCCACATTGCAGCCCGGCCAAGCCCCGGCCCGCCCACAGGAACCCCGAGATCCATGCCACCCATTACGAACAACCCGAGGCTGTAGTAGGCCTTGGTCAGGAGCGAGGCTTCGCCCACGTCAGGTCGCTCAGACAGAGAAACACCAGACAAAAGGCCCACAAAGGCAGAGCCGAAGAGTGCGACCGCAGCCAGCCAACGCCAGTTGATCCGAGGGAGCGAGAATGTGTCGCGGTCAGGCATTTGAAAGCAGGGTGCTTATCCGGGTTTGGGCATCTGAGTCCAGATCTTCGGCGAAATGAAAAATCTGTTCTGCAATGGCGTCGGTGCCGAAATATTCTTTTGAGCAGGTGAGATGGATAAACCCGCTGGAATTGAACATCCCCTCTTCAAAGAACTTCACAGGGATGCGCCAGTGATCCTTCTCGATCGGTTCGCGGCAGTGACGGCATCGAGCCCGCGCGCTGGGTGCAAGTTGGATACCACCGATGCGCACAACGCGTTCGTATTCGCGCGAGAAAGCTGCCACCTCGACTAACCGGTTGATCTGTGCGGCGGGAACATCGGCATCGGTCAGTATCTCGAGCAGCGAATCAGGGCGCGTGTAAGCGGCGCACAGAAGATGAAACCACACGGTCATATCGCCATCGGCGAACGGGTTGGGCAGGCATTCGCCAAAGCGCAGCTCTGCCTTGGCAATCGCTCTGGCACATGCCCGACATTTGCTTCTGCCGCTCGCGGCTGGTTCGATGATATGTGGCATGCTTTCTCCGCGGGTCCTCAGGTCGAGCTTGCCAGCGCCGACGCGTCCGCGAGGTCCTTTTTAAGGTGCTTCGCAGCCAGCCAGTAGTTGGCCACCGATATCAGGTAAACAAAACTCGTCACGAGCAGGGCAATCCGCAGCGCTTCCACGTCAGTCATCTGCCATGAGCTCTGTAACACCTCGCTGATGAATCCGACCGTAGTGGGACCAAAAACCAGACCGATGATGTTTACAATGAACAGGAGCAGAGCTGATGCTGCTGCACGCATCGCAAGCGGCGCAAGCGACTGGGTCATGCCGAAGGTCGGACCGGTATACAGATTCACCATAAATGCTGGAATCACATAAAAGGCCAGCGACAGGTACAGGTTATCGACCAGATAGACGCCTGCGCTGAACGGTATGGCGATCGCGAAGCCGATGGCCGGGATCCACATATACCAGCGCACATCGGTCACCCAGCCAGCCGCCGAGGAAGGTGCCGACACCGCCGCCGATACCGATGATCAGACCAAGAGCAGTACCGACTTCGCTGCTGCTCATGCCGTGTGTTCGCACCAGGAACAGCGGCATGAAGGCGATTGCACCGTAGCCGACAAAGGCCTGGGTTGCAGCACCAAGCGACAGCTGTCGGAACGATTTGTAACCCCACATTCTGCTCAGAACCGCGCGGAACGGAACCGCTGCAGTCGCCGAGCTCTTGCCGTCCGAATAACCTCTCGGCGGCTCTTTGACCGACATCTTCATGACGATGGCCAGAACAACCCCCGGTATGCCCACCAGAAAAAACGCGTTTTGCCAGCCGAAATACTCGTTTATCCAGCCACCCGCCAGGTTGCCGAACAGAATTCCCACAGGGATGCCGAGGGCGTAAATGCCGAGGGCGGTTGCCCGCTTGTCGGGGGCAAAATAATCCGCCAGAAGCGAGTGCGAAGGCGGGCTGCCGCCGGCTTCTCCGATGCCGACGCCGATCCGCGCGATCAGAAGCTGCCAGAAATTTCCTGCCATGCCAGACAAGGCGGTCATCAGGCTCCAGATCGCAAGGCAGATGGAGATGATGTTCACCCGTGAATAGCGGTCAGCGAGGCGGGCGATGGGGATGCCGAGCGTGGCGTAGAAGATGCCGAACGCAACGCCACTCAGTGCACCGAGCTGCAGATCGCTCAGACCCAGATCAATCTGGATCGAGGGGGCCAGAATGGCCAGAATCTGGCGATCGATGAAGTTGAACACATAGACCACCACCAGCACGCCCAGCACGTAGTTGGTATAGCCTGCGGTGAAGAGCGGTTTTCTAACCGCGTCAACCGGTTCAGACATGGCGCTTGTTCCTTATTCTTATCTGCACGTTTTTTGTTATGAATCTCACATCCCGGCGAGGACGCGGCGTGGATCGTTCGGGTGAAGCCATTCCTCACCGATGACCTGGGCAACACGCAGGTCTTCAGGAATGTTGTCGAACCCGATCATCTGGTCGGCAAACTGATTCCAGTGGTAGATGCGTGCTTCCTGGTAACTTAAGGGCACACCGCGAAAGCCGTATGACTCCACCGACTTCTGAATCCATTCACCAAACTCGGTGTCTTCACGCAACACCTGAACCAGCCGTTCGCCGTCGTTTTCGGTCCACATATCCGGCTTTGGTCCGTTGCCCCAATCCGGGGCGAAGGTGAATGTTTCCAGCCGACATTTGTTGATGCCGTTCGGCCAGAACAAAAGCGGTGGCAGAGCGCGGGCACTTAACGGCGACACCCAGTTGGGAAACATGCCGTAGGACTGGGTGCAGGTTCTGGCGATCTCACCGACGGTTTCGATTTCTGCCGCGTCACTGGCTCTTGCGCTGCTCATCTGAAGGGCGCTTGCGGGTACTGGCGCAATCATTCTGCCGTGGCCGTTCCTATACAGCGTGTTGACGTTGCGCCGGTCGTCCAGAATCGGTGCCACGGTCTTCGGGTGGATACTGCGCACATGGTAGACCTCGGTATTGGCCTCCATGGCAATCTTCCAGTTGCAGTTCAGGTCGAAAATGTGGCGGGCGGCGAGCCGGCATTGATCGAACTGGAATTCCGCCCATTCGTGCGCGATGGGCCCGAGCCAATCCAACAGGGTCGGCGCATCCGGGTCAAAATTGACGAAGATCAGATTGCCGAAGGCCTCGCAGCGAACTGACTGCAGCGAGCGGCACTTGAAATCCAGATCAACAAAGTCCTGCGGATCGCGTACCGCCAACAGTTCTCCTTCGTAGTTGTAGCTCCAGCCGTGATAACGACAAGTGAGGCGTGGTCGATGACCGGAGACTTCCGTCACGATCGGTGCGCCCCGATGGCTGCAGGTGTTGTAGAACGCGTTGACACCACCTTGCTCCGTGCGCACCAGTAAAACGGGCTGACCGGCGTTCTCCCACAGGCGGAACGATCCTGTCTGCGGCAGCTCGTCAGCATGAGCGGCAAACAACCAGCTTTTACGCCAGATGTACTGCTTTTCGAGCTGAAAAAACCGTTGGTCAGTGTAGCGGCCCGCAGGGGTGTCAGGCAGCGATGGAAATCCCTGCGGCGGACTGGTGCGGTTCGCTTCGTATTCCATGAGTTGCCGAAGCGCGGTGATTTCGTTGGCGTCCAAACCAGAGTCTCCAGATCTGCAGGTGGCGGCTGGACTTTAGCATGCCGGGTAGCGTGTCACATCCGGGGGCCTGGACTGCGCCAGAGGGCTTTTCATTCAGCTTAGGTTTAGCTTGCCGGGCCTAGACTCCGGCCGGACATGACATAGAGGGTTCAGGATGAAGGGTCTTATCACCATACCTCGCTTGTTGCTGGGTTTCTGCCTGCTGCTCCCCATCGGGTCTGCACAGGCTGATGACCCGCGAGCAGCAGGCAACGTCTACTACCGTTGGGTGGACGTGGTCGATGTGCGGCCTGTCCATACGCTTGCGGAGGTCTCGGTCCCCACGCAGACTTGCGTCGAACCGGATCAACCGGCATACGCCTATGACCAACGCCACCGTCATCAACATGACTATGATGAATACGCTTACGACGAACCCGCATCGGGTTTCGCGTCACTGCTGGGTGGCCTGATCGGCGGTCTCATCGGCAATCAGTTCGGTGGCGGCAACGGCAAAACAGCGCTCACGGTTGCCGGGGCAATTACCGGCGCGGCCATCGCCGGGAGTGTTCGCCGGGGTCGCGCGGAACCAGCCGCAGCCTGCCATGTGGAATATGAAAAGAGAACTATCCAGCGCGTGCAGGCCTATGACGTTACCTACACCTTCAATGGTCAGGAATATCACAAACGGACCAGTACCCATGCGGGAGAGCGAATCCGAATTCGCCTCGAGGTGACGCCGAACGTCTCTGCGCGACCAATCTGGTCGGACACCGTTCAGGTTTCATTCATCGTGCCCGACCTACCTTTGACCGCACTCAGGGAGATCTATCAATATGTTTAATCGATCGGCTACTTCTTCTGTTTCCCGCTGCATCAACGCCTGGTCAGCCAGTCTGCTGCTTGTGCTCTGCCTGCCGGTGTTCGCTGACAAGTCAGGCCCCGTTGTGCGTCTGTTTCCAACCACTGTTCTCGAAGACATCCGCGAAACCGGTCAGGTCGCCGAGGCAATGGAAAACAGCCTGCAGGATGTCATCGCCCGGATGGACATGCAGCAGCAGCTGTACACACAGAGTCTGTGTGAAGGTGCAGAAGGGGATCAGGGCTGCGACCGGATTGGCAAGCAGCTCGGTGCAACCTATCTGGAAATGCTCAACGTGATGCAGGAGCGTCTACCTGACATGGAGATTGCGGTCAACAACACACGCGCCAGTCTGGAAAAACGCCTGCGCGAAGAAATCGGTTACCGGACCACGCCGACATCCCTGCAAGACACCCTGCTGGGAGAGGTTAGTGCAGCCGGACCCGAGAAAGATCGACCAGCTCTTCGTGGCCGATCTGGCATCCGGCTGTCTGATCGCTTTCAGAAGTACTACGAACTTGTTGCAACCACACGGGAAGGTCCCGGTAGATCGCTGGCAGTAGTTGCATCCGACATTTATCTCGACATGAACGAAGCCTCGCAGCTCATTGCAGCCACACAGCAGGAAATTTCCCGGGCAGCATTGATGGAACAGTTGAACCAGTCGTTCGGGTTGATCACGCCGGAGATGAGCGCTGTGGTTGGTGGGGTAAAAGAAATTCTGTTCGGCGAAACCATGGATCGGAGCTCGATAGCTGCGCCCCCTTACATGATTGGTGAGAGTGAATTCGTCAGCCCCCTGGCAATGTAAACAAGGAGATCACAATGTCGCGTTTGAAACTACTTTCTACCGGATGTGTTGCAGGGTTGATCCTGAGCATCACCGCCGGTTGTGCCAGTCAGCAGAATGCCGATGCCTGTAACCTGCCGCAGACATCTGACCTCGACCGCGCGATTACGAATGTCGAGCACAATCTGGCGACTGGCTGTGAACATCGTTTTCATGACTATTTTCAGTCGCTTTTAGTTGTGGCTGCAGATAATCCGCACAGCAACAACCGCATGCTGATGAGTGATCACCTGGTTCGTTCCCACGAACAGGGCGTCATCAGCAAGCGACAGGCGCAGGGTTTGTACAACCGCTACTTCAGCGTGAAGTTTGTGTCGCTGCAGGGTGAGTACAACACCTGCTCTCAGACCTGTCCGGTGCGCGACAAGGTGATGTCAGATATGAAGGCAGAGCTGCAGGACAAGGAACTCGGTCTGATGCGCGCAAGTGCGGACTCCAACAGTTACTACCGTGCCGACAACCTGCTCAAAGAAACTGATCTGGTGCTCGAAGCTACCTGCCGTGCCTGTGCTGCCGGTAATCGTCAGGTCAGCCAGCAATGAAACACCCGGCCTGGGGCTTCAGCTGGGGTGCCGGGTCCGGTGTCGTGCTGACGATTGTGGCATTGCTTGTTATGCAACCGCTTGCGCTGATGATCAGCCAGGAAGCCGCCACACTGTCTCCGGGCCACTGGTTAAGCAGCAATCTGGGTCACTCGATCTGGCTGTTCGGGATCGTGCTGGCGATGTATGTGCTGCATCTGCGAAAGTTGAGCATCTTGCTCGAAGGCAAACCGAATTCCCGCGATGTGGGCAAGCTGGATCAGCTATCCGACATCTGGATACAGTTGTTTGTGGGGATTGGTGTGATCTGGACGGCGGTAGGGATGCGCGGCGCCCTGCAGGCGGCGCTTGGCAGTCCAGGAGATGCGTTAACCGACAGTGCCGGAAGCGTTCTGCAGAGGCTGGTTGATGGCGGCATTCTGCTTGCCCTGACCACCACCATCGTCGGTGGTGTGGGCGGATACCTCATGCGTCTCGGCAAGACGGTCATGCTGGGTGCGGCACTGCATGACTTTTATGATGTGCAGGCCCGGGTCGACATCACCACGCTGATCGACACTGTGTGCCGGCTGGAACGCAAGCTCGAACAGTGCCGATCTGCGCAAGAACCGGGCCGCGCTCACGACCGGCCGGTTGAAGCGCAAGGCCGCTTCCACAGGCTTTGAAGGTGCTGAGAATGCATCCACAAACTGCGTACTCACACGACGAAAGTCTGCAGACTGACGTCATGCGGTTCATGGCGATTATTGCCTTCTGTCTGATTGCGATTCTCGCGCTGGTCAAGGACGTAGAAACGCCGCCGCCGCCTCT
>JAQBYL010000114.1 GCA_027622495.1 Pseudomonadota bacterium | reverse complement strand
ACCTTTTCTGCATCGGTTGCGTTTGATGAGGCACAGGCGAGCAACCCATCGAAATCCTTGAATACCTGGAATGCATTGCCCTCGTCGACTTCGTAACCCAGTTCACACATGCGCTTGGTGAATGCCCAGGCATGCTCACCTTCGCGGATTGCCACGAATGCGAGCGCGCTTTTAAGTTGCTCATCGCTGGTCGCATCCGCCCAGGTCTTGAGCAGTTTTTCACCCTTCGCCTCATTGACGGCAATCGAATTCAACAGCCCCAGATAAGTAGGTTTACCCATGATTCCTCCAAAATGTTGCTTTCAAGCTGGTCAGGAATACTAAACGCCATTTAGCGTGTTTCCACAATGCGTTTCACACGCAGCACAACAGGTCGTTTGCTGGTGGTATCTTTACAGACGCGAACGACTGCGAGACACAAGCGCAGGTTCCACAGACCCGGTTGAGGCCGGTTTAATCTGGAGAGGCAGTTGCCACGAACACAGACATCTGGTTGCAGGGGCGCTCAGAACCTGCTGATGCGAAGGATGAACTCAATGCTGCTGGCAGTCTGGCTGGGTGTCAGCCTGCTCCTGTTCGGCACCGCAACTGCGCTCGCCCAGACAGATCAGCCCGCGTTGCCTGTTCAAGCTGCTTCCGCCCAACTCCTGCTCACAGCCGACGGTCTCGCCGAGGGTGCCGCCATCGAGGTGATGGAGTTCGACGAGGCAACCATCAACTTCGTGCTGGACGGCAGACTGGATGAGGCCGTCTGGCAGCGAATTCCCGGTTATGACGGTATGCGGGTGTTGGTACCAGACACCCTGGCGGTACCGCAGCATAAGACCCTGATGCGCTACTTCTACACGCAGAAGGGTCTGTACATCAGCATGCAGGCGGAGCAGCCCCCCGAAACACTGATGGAGCGTTTGAGTTCGCGCGATGACTTTTTCTCGCGCGACAGTCTCAGCGTGACCCTGGATACGTCCGCGGAAGGCACTTACGGCTACTGGTTCAGTGTGAGTCTGGGTGGATCGCTCGCCGACGGAAAGATCGCCCCCGAACGCCAGTATTCCAACGAGTGGGATGGTGCCTGGGATGGCGCCACCACAACAACGCAAGACGGCTGGTCCGCCGAAATGTTTCTGCCCTGGTCGATGATGGCCATGCCGCAAACGCAAGGCCAACGGCGCATTGGCCTGTATGTCAGCCGTCAGGTGGGTTACCTGGATGAGCGTTTCGGTTTTCCTGCGTTGCCGGAAACCGGTGCCCGTTTCATGAGTGCCCTGCAACCGATGGAACTGGCCAGGGTGAAACCCAAGCAGCAATTCGATGTGTATCCCTATGTGTCCGGGAACTACGATCGGGCGGCGGAAGAAAGCGAAGGTAACGTGGGTGCCGATGTGTTCTGGCGTCCGTCCACCAATCTGCAGATGAGTGCTACCTTGAACCCGGATTTTGGTGCAGTGGAATCAGATGATGTGGTTGTGAATCTGACGTCTACGGAAACTTTCTTTCCCGAAAAGCGACTGTTCTTCCTGGAAGGGAATGAAATTTTCACAACCACGCCGCGCTCACGACCGCAGATGCAGGGCAGCAGAACCACGGGTTCCCGGCGCACATCGCAGCTCTTTTTCCCGGAGCCGACACAGATTGTGAACACCCGTCGCATCGGTGGCGCGCCAAACGTAAACGTTCCCGGCAATGTGGTCATACCCGGGTTCGAGCTGGCCCAGCCAACGGACGTGACCGGGGCTCTCAAAGCAACCGGTCAGATCGGCGGATGGCGCTACGGCGCCATGGGGGCATTCGAAGATGACATGGAACTGAACGGCTTTAACGCAAACGGCGCACCGGTCACGGTGGATTCGGTTGGCCGGGATTTCGGCGTGGCCCGGATTCTGTACGAAGATGTAGGTGCCAGTCGCAAGTCCATTGGCTATATCGGCACCTACACGCGCAATCAGAACTACGATGCTGTTGTGCACGGTGTAGACACACATTATCTGGACAGTAGCGGCAAGCTCGCTCTGGACCTGCAGTTGATGGCCAGCGACGTGAATGACGCCACGGGTTTCGGTGGCATGCTTGACGCCCGCTACACGCAGCGTCAGGGGATCGTTCACCAGCTCCGTCTGGATGCGCTGGACAGCAAGCTCGACATCAACGATCTGGGTTTTCTGCGTCGCAACGACGACTACGGCGGCAACTATAACTTCACCTATACGCGCAGCCGGGGCATGGAGCGACTGCGATCCTACAATCTGAATATCGGCGCTTCCTACTGGGAGAACAGCAATGGTGAAGCCACGCGCACCGGTCTCTTCTTGCGCAACACCTTCACTTTCAACAACTTCTTCGAGTTGCGCACCGAAGTCGATTACTTTCCCGAGCGCTGGGATGATCTGGAAAGCGAAGGCAACGGTTCGTACCGGATCGATGATCGCTGGGTGTTTGACGTTGCTTTTGGCACTGATGCAACCAGAGCGTTGAGCTTCAGCGGGCGCCTTGGCGCGCGACAGGAAGATATGTCTGGCTGGTCGTATTTGAGCTCTTTTGGCTTCACCTACAAGCCGAACCATCGTTTCTCGCTGGACCTGGACCTCAACTACCAGGATCGAGACGGCTGGCTGCTGCATTCAAGTGGTCAACAATTCACAACTTATTCTGCAGATGATCTGCAACCGCGGCTCGCTGCTGATCTGTTTATCTCGGCCCGACAACAGTTTCGGATAAGCCTGCAGTGGGCGGGGATCAAGGCCCGGGAGCAACAGCGCTGGTTTCTGCCGTCGAATGGCGATGGTGATCTGATTCCCGTGCCAACTACGCCCGGTGCAAACAGCCGTGACTTCGTGATCAACCGGATGACGGTACAAATGCGCTACCGCTGGCAGATTGCGCCGCTGTCGGATCTGTTTGTTGTGTACACCCGTGGGAGCAACTTCACCAACAACACCGTGGACGACGGCTTTGACAATCTGTTCAGGGACGCGCTGGACCAGCCGGTCATCGACTTTCTGGTGATCAAGCTGCGCTATCGTTTTGGCCTGTAGCGGCGGCCTGCCTGGTTAGCGTGCTAACGCTTTCCAGGCACTGCTCTCGCGATCTTTCACGAGGCCAGGGTTATACCCGTCGGTGAGAGCGCAGAACTCAAGCTGCAAGTGGTTAGGATCCATGAAGTAGATTGATTTACACCAGCCGTGATCGACTACGTCGGTCACTTTGACATCCATCTTTTGAAGCTGCTGGCGCCGCAAAATCAGGTCGGCCTCATCGTCGGCCTTGAAGGCAAAGTGCAGAACACCACCAGTGATACCCAAACCCCGGTTAAGACCGGCATCGAAATCATCGCTGATGCCGGGAACTTCGGTGCACTCCATGAACGCGATCAGTTCGCCATCGCCCGCATCGAGAAATGCATGACGGATCTTGCCCCCGGCCTGAGGTGACATGAGATCGCAGACCCGTGTTTCAAACCCCAGGACGCGCTCGTAGAAATCAAGCGTGGCATCCATGTTGTGGGTCGCCAGGCCCAGATGATGAAACCCTTTGTTTACGGACTTGTTTACGGACTTGTTTACCGACTTGTTTACCGACATCCCGCTCACCCCCGCTCATCAGTGTGAGGGCGAGTCTTGATCAGCGCGTGGCAAGGGTCAAGCGGATGCTGATCAGACTTTGATGCGGCCTAACACAATTGCCAGCAGGGTCAGTGCGATTGAACTTGCGGCCGTGATACCTAAGACCAGCCCAGCGGTCAGAACAATATCAACCATGAGGAATCTCCATACGTAGTGGTCATACGGAGAATCCGCCCAGGCGCAGGCACGGGCTATCGGGGGATCCCCGTAGAAATGCGGCTTATGAGCAACGCGACTCTTTTCAACGCCTCCTGGCCGATGGCCTACCACAGGTAAAAACACTTATACTTCAAGTGTTTGCCCGGGGTTGTCCAAAACTTTGTCAAAACCAATCGAGACCATTTTTGACGCGCATCGTCCGCTTTCGCAGGACAAGTTGCTGCCTGTGCTGATTGAGGTACAGAAAATCTCCGGTGCGTTGAGTGGGGAAACCATCAATCTGATTGCGCAGGCTTTCAACCTGTCCCGCGCGGAGGTAAAGGCCACTGCCTCGTTTTACAGCGATTTCACTGATGCCCCACGATCACTTCCAAACGTGCAGAACTGCCAGGCGGAGGCATGCCAGGCCATGGGCGCCCGGGACCTGCTGGCCCACCTTAAGGACGTCTGGTCAGAACACTACGACATTGAAGTCGTTTACTGTCTTGGCCACTGTGCCTGTGCCCCGGCAATTCGGCTGAACGGTTGCGATCACGCCCGTCTGACGGTGGACCGGTTGAACAGCGTGCTTAAAGTCTGATGACAACCACCATATTCATTGCCCGGGATTCCACCGCCATCGCGGTGGGGGCCGACGGGATCGCTGCACAGATCTCGGCACAGTGCGACCAGAACCAGCATCCAGTGCAGATCGCCCGTCCCGGCAGCAGAGGCATGTACTGGGCGGAACCGCTGGTTGAGGTCGAGATCAACGGTGTGCGCCATGGTTTCGGCCCGGTAACCAGCGACGCGGTAGCGGGTCTGTGCGATCTGATCTGTCCCCTTGATAGGGCGCCAATCGACCCGAAGGTTTTCAAGCAACATCCGCTGTATCTCGGTGATCTGTCCCACCACGCCTATCTTGCAGCCCAGCAGCGACTTCTGTTCGCAAGAGCCGGTCTGATCGACGCCCTCGATCTCACCCAATACGAACGCCTCGGAGGTTTACGGGGCTTGCGCCGTGCACTCGCCTCAAACAGCCAGAGCATCATCGATCAGATCACCGAATCGGGCTTACGCGGTCGCGGCGGAGCGGCGTTTCCTGCCGGGATCAAACTCAAGGCTGCGGCTGAGGCCGAAGGCGTTAACAAGTACATCGTCTGCAATGCGGATGAAGGAGATTCAGGAACCTTTGCCGACCGTCTGCTGATGGAAGCGGATCCGTTTCAGATCATCGAGGGTATGCTCATCGCTGCTCTGGCGACCGGCGCCACACGCGGTTATGTGTACCTGCGTTCCGAGTATCCACTGACCGCCAGCCTCTTCGGGCAGGCGCTCGTCCTCGCACGCGAACATGGGCTTTTAGGTCCGAGCATCTACGGGTCCAGCCACTCCTTCGACATCGAGTTGCGGATTGGTGCTGGAGCCTACATCTGTGGGGAAGAAACCTCGCTGCTGGAATCCATTGAGGGCCGCCGACCGGAGGTTCGCTCCAAGCCACCGCTACCGGTCCATCACGGTCTTTTCAACTCTCCTACTGTCATCAACAACGTCCTTACGCTGGCATCCATGACGTCCATCATGGCCGAGGGCGCGCAGGCTTATCACGATCTCGGCGCAGGCACATCGCGCGGAACCCAGCCTTTTCAGCTGGCAGGCAATATCCGCTTTGGCGGTGTTGTGGAAGTGCCGTTTGGAGTTTCTCTGCGCACGCTGATCGAAGAATTCGGCGGTGGAACTGCCAGCGGCCGACCGATCAAGGCGGTGCAGACCGGTGGACCGCTCGGCAAATATCTGGGTGTCCGACAGTTAGACGTCCCCATGACATACGAAGATCTTGCCAGCGCAGGGGGGCTCCTCGGGCATGGCGGTATCGTGGTATTCGACGATAGCGTCGACATGGCGCAACAGGCGCGCTTTGCCATGGCCTTCTGCGCCGCGGAATCCTGCGGTAAATGTACCCCGTGCCGGATCGGATCGGTCCGTGGTGTAGAAATTCTCGACCGGATCAAGACCGGTAAAAATCTCGAAAAGGAGATTAAACTCCTGGATGAGTTATGTGTGACCATGACCGATGCCTCCCTGTGTGCCATGGGCAGCATGACCCCCAATCCAGTCCTGAGTGCGCTTACAATCGGACCTGAGGATTTCGGTCTTCCTGCGGGAAGTCGACATCCAACCGAAAGTTAGGAGCTTCAAAAAATGTTGAAGATGTACCAGCCACAAGCAGATTTCGGCACGCCACTACCGAAGGCGGGCGGTGCGCAGGTTGCCCTCACCATCGATGGCGTACGCGTTGATGTGGCGGAAGGTACCTCGGTCATGCGCGCAGCGGTTATGGCCGGCGTGCGCATACCCAAGCTGTGCGCAACTGACCGGTTAGACGCATATGGCTCCTGCCGCATGTGTCTGGTGGAGATCGAAGGCCGAAAAGGAACACCTGCCTCCTGCACCACACCTGCCCAGCCCGGTATGGTTGTCACAACACAGACCGATCGTCTGCAGAGACTTCGTCGCAACGTGATGGAGTTGTACATCTCTGACCACCCCCTGGATTGCCTGACCTGCCCCACCAACGGTGATTGCGAGCTGCAGGACACGGCAGGCGAAGTGGGTCTGCGCGAAGTCAGATATGGTTTTGAAGGTGAGAGTCACACAAGGGCTGTGCTCGACGACAGCAACCCCTATTTCGCCTTCGATGCCAGTAAATGCATCGTCTGTTCACGCTGTGTGCGGGCCTGTGATGAGATTCAGGGAACGCTTGCGATCACAATCGAGGGGCGTGGTTTTGACGCAAAAGTCGGCACCGGAACAAGCTTTGATTTTCTGAACTCGGAGTGTGTGTCCTGTGGCGCCTGTGTGGATGTATGCCCCACCGCGAGCCTCACCGAAAAATCCATCATCAAGCTGGGTACACCCCGCTCGGAAACCACCACCACCTGTGCTTATTGCGGTGTGGGCTGTACTTTTAAAGTGCAGACTTCGGGCTCCGAGGTGGTGCGCATGGTGCCGTTGAAGGACGGCAAAGCGAATGAAGGCCATGCCTGCGTCAAGGGACGCTTCGCTTTCGGCTATGCCACCCACGCCGATCGCATAACGCAACCGATGATCCGATCCAGTATTGATGAGCCATGGAAAAGTGTGAGCTGGACCGAGGCCACAAGCTTCGCCGCAGATGCCATCCGTCACGCTCAACAGCAGCACGGCATTAAGAGCGTGGGAGCAATCACCTCCTCCCGCTGCAGCAACGAAGAAACCTACCTGGTGCAGAAACTGGTGCGGGCTGCTTTTGGGAACAACAATGTCGATACCTGTGCACGCGTATGCCACTCACCAACTGGTTATGGTTTGAAGACCACGCTGGGTGAATCAGCCGGAACGCAGGCGTTTACCTCAGTTGCAAAAGCCGATGTGATCATGGTGATCGGCGCTAATCCAACCGACGCGCATCCTGTGTTTGCATCGCGCATGAAACGGCGCCTCCGCGAAGGCGCGAAGTTGATCGTGCTCGATCCCCGGCGGATCGACCTCATTCGCACCCCGCACATCCAGGCAAGCTGTCATCTGCAGCTGCAACCCGGCAGCAATGTGGCAATGATCAACGCGCTGGCCCACGTGGTGATTGCAGAGGGTCTCGAAGACCAGGCCTTTATAAGCAACCGCTGTGAGGGTGATGCCTACGCCCGCTGGCGCGAATTCATTCTTCAGGAGGTCAACTCACCGGAAGCAGCACAAGCGCATACGGGTGTACCGGCAGATCAGATTCGCGAAGCGGCGCGCCTGTACGCCGGTGCCGCTAACGCTGCCATCTACTACGGCCTGGGCGTGACCGAACACAGCCAGGGCTCCACCATGGTGATGGGCATTGCCAACCTGGCCATGGCCACCGGCAACCTTGGGCGCGAAGGGGTGGGGGTCAACCCTCTTCGAGGGCAGAACAACGTGCAGGGTTCCTGTGACATGGGCTCGTTCCCACACGAACTGCCGGGCTATCGGCATCTGTCGGATGCCGCTACCCGCGCTGGCAGGTTAAGCTGGATCCCGACCCCGGCTATCGCATCCCCAATATGTTTGATGCGGCGCTGAACGGAGACTTCAGAGTCCTCTACTGCCAGGGCGAAGATATCGCTCAGTCAGATCCGAACACGCAGCATGTCGAAGCGGCCTTGAGGTCGCTGGATTGCCTGATCGTGCAGGATCTGTTCCTGAACGAAACCGCCAAGTTCGCCCACGTGTTCCTGCCTGGATCATCGTTTCTGGAAAAAAATGGCACCTTTACCAATGCCGAACGACGCATCAGCCGGGTGAGAAAAGTGATGCAGCCGCTGGCCGGAAAAGAAGACTGGGAAATAACCATGGACCTCGCACACGCGCTGGGCATGAATATGACCTACACGCACCCAAGCGAGATCATGGACGAAATAGCCCGTCTGACACCAACCTTCAGCGGGGTCAGTTATACAAAGATCGACGAGTTAGGCAGTGTGCAGTGGCCGTGCAATGACGATGCACCAGCAGGGACCGAGACCCTGCATGCGACTACGTTCACGCGTGGTGACGGGCTTTTCAGCATCACCCATTTCGTGCCCACAGACGAGCGATCAAGCTGGCGCTATCCGCTGCTCCTCACAACCGGACGCATCCTGACCCAGTACAACGTCGGCGCACAGACCCGGCGGACACAGAATGTGGGTTGGCATTCGCAGGATATGCTGGAGATCAACGCGTCTGACGCAGAGAGTCGTGGTATCGAAACCGGTGACCAGGTCAGCCTGACCAGTCGCGTGGGAACCACGGTGCTGCAAGCCAGCATCACCGATCAGGTTCAGGCGGGTGTGGTTTACACGACCTTTCACCATCCGGTGAGTGGAACGAATGTGGTGACCACCGAGAATTCGGACTGGGCGACCAACTGCCCCGAATACAAAGTCACCGCCGTTCAGGTGGCAAAGGTGATGGGTTCGTCGAAATGGCAGCAGGATCACCTGTCTAACGCATCGATCCAACAGGCCCATCTGGACCATGCAGACTGATTCTGAACCTCAAACTCATATCCGCGGCAGTATTGCCGTGCAGGTCGCCGAACACTGTTCAGGCGAGGTGCTGCCGCGCATTGATCAGGTAGTGGAAGAAGCGCCCTGTGTTCTGACCTATAACGACATTGCCCACGCAACCATGATGGCGACGCCCACTGATCTCGCCGATTTCGCCGTGGGGTTCAGTCTGGCCGAAGGCATCGTCGATGCGTCGAATGACATTTACTCCATTGATGTGCGCCCCGCGGGGATCGGGTACGAAGTTCAGATGCGTCTTTCTGCACGTTGTTTCGCACGTCTCAAATCCCGCCGTCGATCGCTGCTCGGCAGCAGCGGTTGTGGCCTGTGCGGTGTGGAATCACTGGAAACCATGCTTCCTGCTCTGACCCCATTGGCTTACCAGTTCAGCCTCCCACAAAGCCTGCTGAACCAGGCGGTTGCACACTTGAGCCAGGCGCGGCCGGCACCGCGTGAGGCCGGCGCGCTGCACACCGCCCTGTTCATATCCGCCACCGGCGAAAGGCTCATGGCCCGACACGATGTCGGCAGGCACAACGCCCTCGACAAACTGATCGGTGCACTGGCAGCCGCACACATACAGGCTCAATCGGGACTTGCGATTGTCTCCAGTCGCGCAAGCTTCGAAATGGTTGCCAAATGTGCGAGTGCAGGCATCAGCACGCTGGTATCTGTGTCTGCCCCGACCAGCATGGCGGTGAAATGGGCGGTTGATCTGAACATGAATCTGATCGGCTTTGCCGGCAGCACAAGGCACGTCGTGTATTGCAGCCAACACCAGTGAACACCGACACGAACCTGATTCGAATGGCCAATCAGATTGCTGATAATTTCGCCTACCTTGAGGTAACGCAGGCTGCTGAAAAAACCGCCGATCACCTGCGACGCTTCTGGTCGCCGGAAATGCGCGCTCGCGCAGTGGCGATGTGGGTACGGGATCAGTCGGCCTTCAACGAGATCACTTGTGCGGCGTTGGAAATGCTGGCCCCTTAAAGCGATTGGTGGCAGGCCCGTCATCTGACCTTACCCGCCCTCAGCAGGATCATGCTATATTTCAGCCCATTGTGACTGATAAGCGGGGAACCTTTTGGGGAGTCAGCCTCACAGCCTGGTTGCGTTCCGATCGTCTCGGCGACGATACGCCGTCCTGCTGACTCTGATCACTGGCGGCCTTACCATTCTGTCAGCGACAGGCCTGCATGCCGACAAAGATACGCAGACCAGTATTCACTACCAACATGGGTACGCGTTCCTCACTGATCCGGCGAAACCTGCAGGGTTCAGTCATTTTCCCTACGTCAATCCTGCTGCACCCAAGGGCGGTGAGATGCGCATCCCCGAGATGGGCACCTGGGACAATTTCAACCCGGTGTCGCTCAAGGGCCGAACCGTTCGGGGGGTCTGGTTCTGGGTGGGCAACTACAACCTCATCCACGACCGCCTGATGGAAAGCGCGCTCGACGAACCAGCGTCCTACTACGGTCGTCTGGCGGAGGGTATTGCAGTTGCCGAAGATGGCGCCTGGGTGGCATTCAAGCTTCGCAAAGGTGCGCGCTGGCATGACGGTACCCCCATCACCGTGGATGACGTGGTGTTCACCTTTGAAACCATGAAAGACAAACGCGCAGCACCTTCGATCACTACACCCATGCAGATGTTCGAACGGATCGAGGTCCTTAATTCGCGGGAATTCCGTTTCTGGGTTCAACCCGAAGCACGCGGCAACGCGG
>JAQBYL010000113.1 GCA_027622495.1 Pseudomonadota bacterium | reverse complement strand
ATGGCCTCCGCCATTGAAGCGCTGGGCCTGTCTCTGGCTAACTCATCGGCGCTTGAAGCGGTTTCCCAGGCCAAACTCAAGGATGCATACAACGCAGGGGCGGCGGTATACAACCTCATTCAACGTGGCATCAAACCCAGCGACATCCTGTCGCTCGAGGCATTTGAAAATGCGATCACGGTAGCGATCGCTCTGGAAGGCTCCACCAACGCGGTGCTGCACCTTCTGGCGATTGCCAGCGCAGCCGGGATCCCCCTGACGCTCGATGACTTTACCCGTATTGGTCAGCGTGTTCCGGTGCTGGCCGACATGCGTCCCGCAGGCAACTATTCCATGAGCGAGCTGATTGCCATCGGTGGCATCCGCCCCTTGATGAAAACCCTGCTGGACGAAGGTCTGCTGCACGGCGACTGCCTCACCGTGACCACTAAGACCATGGCGCAGAATCTGGCTGACGTTGCACCTTACCCCGCGGATCAGAAAGTGATCCGCCCCCTGTCCAATCCGATCAAACCGGAAAGCCATCTGGTAGTGATGTACGGCAACCTGGCACCCGAAGGTGCGGTCGCCAAGATTACCGGCAACGAGGGCCTGTCTTTTACCGGTACCGCCAGGTGTTTTGCCGGTGAAGAAGCGGCCATGAAGGCAATCATGCAGCGCAAGATCGTCAAAGGCGACGTCGTCGTCGTGCGCTATGAAGGTCCCCGCGGGGGTCCGGGTATGCGCGAAATGCTGTCTCCCACCAGTGCGATCATGGGTCAGGGCCTGTCCAAAGAGGTCGCTCTGATCACCGACGGTCGCTTTTCCGGCGGCTCCCACGGGTTCATGGTCGGGCATATCACACCGGAAGCATTTGATGGTGGCACCATTGGTCTGCTCGAAGATGGTGATGAGATCACCATTGATGCAACTGCGCGTACAATCAGCGTAAATGTGAGCGATGCGGATCTGGCCGCACGTCGAACAAAGTGGCAGCAACCCCCTCCCTATGCGACCAAAGGAACCCTGGCCAAGTATGCGCACCTGGTCAGTTCGGCGAGCAAAGGGGCGGTCACAGACGGTTTTTAAGAATCCGGACCAGGCTCTGATTATGCAACGGGTTAGATTTGATTTGCTGAAACTAGCGGTTTGGTTGGCTGCCCTGTTCACGCTCGCTGCCTGCGGTGGTCAGGTGCAACAGCTGGAAGACGGACGCTACAGTGTCGACTGTCCGGGTGGTTACCACGACTGGGTCCGCTGTGATCGAAGCGCAAGGCGCACCTGTGGGAACCGTGATCCGGTGGTCGTGTCCCGGGTATCCACCGAGGCTGGCAACGTCGGTACCAGGGACTGGTCTTCTGAAGGATCCATGGTCTCACGTCGGATGATCTTTCAATGTCAGAACGATTCATGAAGGAGGTGTACGTGTTGATCAGACCCACGTTGATTGCATTGGGGTTGTTGTTTATGGGGGGTTGCTGGAACGGCGATCAGGTGAACCTCGGAAATGTCTCTGTCGGTCAGCAGATGATGGACCTCAGCAAAGCCCTGGAGGCCGGCGCCCTCACAGACATAGAGTATGCCAAATTGAAAACGGTACTGATGTCGATCGACGGCGTATGCGAGAACACCTCCGAGGCTGACTGATCGGCTAACCTTTCTGGCTACGCGGAGTAACACGATGTTTAAACGGCTTTACCTGATTCAGATGTTTGCAGCGACCCTGGCAAGCTCCGCTGGCCTGGTCCTGGCAGTTGAAAGTTCGTCAAACGAAAGCCAGAACATGAATGTGCGTGCCGACGATTTTGAATTCGACCTGCAGGCACGCCAGGCTACCTATACCGGCAAAGTCGTCTTCACACAGGGCGATTTCAAGCTGAACGCGGATAAGGTTCAGGTCTATCTGAACGAGGCAAACGAGTTTATAAAACTGGAAGCCTTCGGTACGCCCGCCCGCCTGAAAGATGGTTTGAGCGCCGACGCCATAGAACTGGCCGGCCGTACGTTGATCTACGAACCCCCTGCGGGTCTTGTCACTGCAACCGGCAGTCCAAGGCTCAATCGCGACCTGGACCGTTTGCAGGCGGCCCGCATCGAATACAACACCCAGACCCAGAAAGCCGTGGCGCTCGGCAACGCGAACCGCCAGGTTCAAATGCAGTTGCTGCCGTCAAGCAGTCCCGCGAACCTGACGTCTGACTGAGGGTGACCCTATGGATCTCAAACTGTTCGCAACAGTCCTGATCACAGTTTTTCTGGCGGAACTCGGCGACAAGACCCAACTGGCAACAGTGCTGTTCGCCTCGCGCACGGGGTCCAGTCTGTGGACGGTGTTTGCGGCAGCATCAACTGCCCTGGTCCTCAGCACGGCGATCGGTGTCGCGGCAGGAGCGCTGGTCGCCGAACACGTTGACCCCCGGTATCTGTCTTACGCAGCGGGACTCGGGTTTATCGCCATCGGTGCCTGGACGATCTGGCAGGTCTGATCAGGCTGCTGTGCTTGAATTTCTGCAAGGTCTGGCCCGACCGGTTGCGTGGCTCGCTCGCCCGGCATTGGTCGTTGCAGTCCTCGGTGGCGCAGTATTTGGCTTGAGTGTGCTCGACGTCGCCTGGGTCGGTGAGCGGGCCAGCCTCCCGGGGCTCGCCATCAGCACATGGGGGTTGGCGATCTACAGCTTCTGCACCACGTTTGTAAACGTCCCCAAACCTGCTGACCCAACCGACGCGTGGTGGCCACGCCAGATACGCACCCTGCAACGCCTCGCTTACTGGCTGATCGGTGTGCTCACCATTGGGGTAAGCGCACTGGTGCTGTACCTGACTTTGCGGCTGGTCCTGATCTGGGCGTCCTCGTAGAATGGCTGAAGATCACCGGGACAACATTATGACCAAAACCGCCGCGCTCGTTTTTGCCACCCTGCTTGTGTCTGCATCGCTCACCCTGGGCGGGTGCGCGCCCGAAGTCGGCAGCGAAGCCTGGTGCAAGGCAATGAAAGACAAACCCAAGGGCGACTGGAGCGCTAACGATGCGCTCGACTTCTCCAGGCACTGCGTTCTGTAACTCTCAGCTCAGCGTTTCTGGCTCAGTTGCAGCAACACACCGTGGGCCGACTTGGGGTGCACGAACACCTGCGGTCCACCTTCGCCAATCAACACTACATCGTTGGCCTTCAGTGCGGCGACTGTCGCCGCCAGATCATCGACGGCCATGGCGAAGGTGTGGATGCCCTCGCCACGGCTGGCAACCGCCCGCCCCACCGCTGATTCATCACTGGTGGGGGCAACCACCTCCAGAAAGCCGCCATCCGGCAGGTTGAAGAACGCCTGCTTGATACCAAGTGCCTCGGACTGGGCAGTCCGATCAAGCTTTAAACCGAGCCCATCGCGATAAGTTGCCACGCCCTGTTCAAAATCAGACACCCGTACTACAACGTGGTCGAAACCGGTTATTGCCATCTGCTTTCCCCTTTATTTAACTTGGATGCCTCGATGGTAGCACTGCTTTGCCTGGATCGGTGCTCTTGCCGCTGCGCTTTGATGATGTAATGCTCGAGCGTCCATGGTTGTGGCGAGGTTACGCATGTGTAGAAACATCAAAACTCTGTTCAACTTTGAACCCCCGGCAACCGACGACGAAGTCCGATCGGCGGCGATCCAGTTCGTGCGCAAACTGAGTGGTTTCACCAGAGGGTCCGCTGCCAATGAGGCAGCCTTCGAGCGCGCGGTGGAAGCGATCACTGAAGTCTCCACAGAACTTCTGGCTTCGCTCACCACCAGCGCGCAGCCGAAAGACCGCGAAGCTGAAGCGGAAAAAGCCCGCGCCCGCACGCAAGCGAGATTCGGCTGATGGCTTGTCTAGCTGATGGCTCTCTCTAGCTGATGGCTCTGTCTGGAGGCTGCTTCTGCGGGGCCCTGCGATATGAGATCGACCAGGGCGAATATCTGTCGGTAAACTGCCACTGCAGCATGTGCCGACGGACCAGCGCTGCGGCTTATGTGACATGGCTTGTGGTTCCGAAAGAACATTTCCGGCTGAACTCCAGTGAGCCCGCAAGCTTTGCCTCTTCCGATCATGGCCGGCGGCAGTTCTGTCCGGCCTGCGGAACGCCGGTGACCTGTGTGAATACCAACCACCCGGAAATCGTCGACGTCACCGTGTGCAGTCTGGACGATCCAACCGCATTCCCGCCAAGTCGCTCGGTGTACACCGACACTCGCCTTGCGTGGACCGATCCGGAGCGTTGAGTGCCTGACATCCAGATCCGGATCGAGGTTGAGGTTGAGGTCGAGGCAGTGCCAGGAGAATTTGCCATCCATCGTCTGGCAGCAGAAGCCTGCCTGCCGCAGGCACTCTTTTCGCAACCGCTGTACAGCGTGCTGCATTCACAAAACGAAACGAGCGTCCTGTGTGGCGTCGACTTTGAGATCGATGCCCAGGCAACCGAAGCACCCTATCGCTGCGTTCGGGTGACCGGTCAACTGGACTTCTCCCTGGTCGGGGTTCTGCGGGATCTCACAGCCACCCTGGCAAGCCACGCCATATCGGTCTTCGTCGTCTCCTCCTTTGATACGGACTACCTGTTTGTACGCGAGGAAAATTATGCCCAGACTCTCGAGATTCTGAACGCACGATAGCTGATGGACATCACCCTGAGGAAAGCCACTGCGGAGGATCTCGAAGCCATGGTTCGTCTGTTGCCGCGGCTCGCGGACTTTGATGTGCCGCCGGAGCGGAACCCGGAACATCTGTGGATACACGATGAACTGCTTCTGCGGCGCTGGGCGGACGGTCAGGCTGACCAGTGTGTGGTGCACGTCGCCTGTGTTGACACTCACGTCGTCGGCTTGACCCTGGTCTCCATGCGGCCCGAGCTTTTAAGTCACGAACCCAGTGCACACCTCGAAGCCATCGCCATCGATGAGCGTGTCGAAGGCCATGGTGTCGGTAAACGACTGCTTGAAAACGCTGAAAAAGCCGCACAAAAGCGCGGCGCGCAAAGCCTGACGCTGCATGTTTTTGCGCGCAACACCCGGGCACGACGTCTGTACGACGGGAACGGCTACCACGGTGAGTTGCATCGCTATATCAAATTCTTCTAGCTCGCGCTGGTCTTTCTCACTTGGTAGCCTGTGTGCAATTTAAAAAGTAGATCGCATTGATGACCCCCGAGCAATTGATCACAGATCTCAATCGAACCTGGTCTGAAGGTCAGCTGGAGAATCTCAGCGACTTTTACCACCCCGATGCGTTACTTCTGCCACCGGATGCGGGCGATCCGATTCAGGGTCGAGCGGGGATCGTCGCCACCTATTACGACTTTGCGCAGATGACCGAGTTACACGGTTTTTACACGAAGAGCTGCAACAGTTACCTCATTGGGAGTGTCACCGCCGTCCACTTGCGTTTTGAAGTCGACTACACCATGGAAGGCAGTCGCTATGTCGAATCGGGTCTGGAAGTTTACTGGGTAAACGAAACACCGCAGGCGATCTGGCGCTATCAGACGGTTCTGTCCACCAGGACCATCACCTGACCTGTGTTCGCGATCCAACCAGACGCTGGCAGGCGCTGACTGCCCACGGACCCACTAACCGCACGGCAGCCATGCCGGCGAGGATCCCGGCCACATCAACCAGCAGATCTTTGAATTCTGCGCTGCGTTCGGGGATCTGACTCTGTGCCACCTCGATCACCACACCATAGCCCAGCATCCACAGTGCAGGCACAAGGTACCTGCATCGATAGTGACTGATCGACAGGGTAAAGGTCAGGGTGCTGAAAGCCAACCCGTGCAACACCACGTCGCTTACCTCAAAACCTGCGTCAGGGGGATTTGGTGCCAACGCCATGTAGGTGCAGAAAACCAGCGCTAACCAGAAGCCCGCCTGTAGCGAACGTTCAGCCATCGTGCGGTTGCTGATGTACGAAGTCGACGAGATATTTGACGTTGTCGACTGGGGTTTCAGGAATAATGCCATGGCCCAGATTGAAGATGTGTCCGGGCCGTCCAGCCGCTTGTTTGAGAACATGGTCTGCCTGCTGCGCAATGGCAGCCTGATCGGCGCACAGCACGATCGGGTCGAGGTTCCCCTGGATCGCCGTGCAGCCAAGCGCCTCCCAGCTCTGAGCCAGCGGTGAGCGCCAGTCGAGCGCGACCACATCCGCCTCAAGACGCGCAGTCTCGCTCAGCAGGTGATGGTTTCCGGTCCCGAAATAGATCACCGGCACGCGACCGCGTAAATGGTCGATCAACCGGCGGGTGTGCTCATACACGTAGGTGGAAAAGTCGTTCACACTCAATGCGCCGACCCAGCTGTCGAACAGTTGCACCGCGTCCACACCGGCATCGATCTGCAGATCCAGATAGCTGCCGAGCTGATCGGTCAGCTTTGCCATGAGCGAATGGAACAGCTCAGGCGCTTCGTACATCATTTTTTTAACGTGCACATAATTCCGCGAACCCTTGCCTTCGATGGCATAGGACGCAAGGGTGAACGGCGCACCGGCAAAACCGATCAACGCGATCTGTTTAGGCAGACCGGAGAGAATGTTTTTTACCGTGTGAGCGATGTAGGGGGTCGCCTGTTCCGCCGATTGATAGCGTAACGCCATTACATCTTTGTGGGTGCGCACAGGATTGTCGAACACCGGTCCGATGCCCGGAAGATAGTCGAGCTTCAACCCCATAGGTTCCATGATCGGTAACAAGTCAGCAAACATGATGGCTGCATCCACACCAAGAATCGCCTGGGCATCCAGGGTTGCCTGTGCAGCTTTGTCGGGGTTCTTGAAAAACTCGAGGCTAGGCAGATCACCTTTCACCCGGTGATACTCCGGCATATAGCGGCCAGCCTGGCGGTTCAGCCAGATTGGTGTGTAGTCAGTGGCCTCACCGCGACAGGCCTTTAAGAATATCTTGTCCATCCACTCCCCTGTCATCCGCCTTAAAGGGAGCTGCTCCCTGGTCTATTTTCTCGCGGACGCGGCGGGCACCTTACCAGACGCGCGATCGCGGTCAACTACACGCCAGACCGGTTCCAACCCCAGACCTTTCAGGTGAAGCTCACCGAGGGGCTCGACTTCAAAGGCAACCTCTGCCAGCCCGATACTTCTTCGACAGATGAGCGTAGCCCCCGGGCTCGCTGCCTCTTTTAGGCGACTGGCCCGATTGACTGCCACGCCGATCACATTGAAGTCGAGTTTGTCTGCCCCGCCCCAGTCTCCTATTGAGCAGTAGCCACTGGCGATGCCGGCACGCAGTTCGACTGTGACCGGCAGACCCGTCTGCTGCCAGTGCTGTGCACTGGTCTGCACATCGCTTCTGACCATCGTGCAACTGATGATCGCCCGCGCCAATGCATCGTGGCGATCTTCGGACCCATCAAAACCCAGCAGCACACCATCGCCGAGCAATTTGACCACCTGGGCTTGCTGTGCGACGGCGGCGTTACTGAACGCGGTGATGGTATCGTTGAGCACCACAACGCTTTCCTCTGCGGACAGGCTTTCAAGCATCTGACTGAACGCAACCAGATCAATGAAGGCAATACTCAGCCAGCGCCGCTCAAGCTGGCAGCGCGCGGCGGGGTTGGTGGTTACCCGCTCGATCAGGCCCTGTGGAAGATAGCGCTGGTACCGTTCGTTCATGGCGGTGATGTCGCGCCGCAGACCACTGACCCGGACCACCCGGGTCTGGGCGACACAGGCAATCACCAGGGCATAGGCAATCACCAGCAGACCGCTCAACGCATCACTGAATGTCGGGGGGACGGCTACCGGCAGGTAGCCGGAAGGCAGATCCGCCGGCAGGCCAGACAGCCACGCAATGCCCGCGCCAAAACCTCCCCCCAGACTCAAGGCAAGACCCGCATAGGCTGCAAGTTGAGGGCCACCGAGCGCTGCGTTGCTGATCAGGATCAGCGCAATCATGGCGAGGGTCGGAAATAAAGGCGTGGCAAAGAGCAGGAAAAGACCACCGGTGAGCACCGCTTCAAACAACTGCAGACGCAGAACCGATGCACCCCCTCGCCACACCACCCACAAAGGCCAGGCACAACAGAACAGCGCCATCAGCAGTTTGGCCACCCCGTGTATTGCGGGCGACAGTGCGATGATGACGGCCATGCACAGATAGGCGCTGGCACGATAGGGAACAAAGCGGGCAACACTGTCAGCTTGCGGCATGGCGCAGATTATCGCCGCGAAGTTCGTGCTTTTACTGCCAGCCGGCTACCCGGCTGGCTGTGCCATTAAGCAACCAGCATCAGTCGGCGATTGCCCGGCCCAGCGTCGGATCCTGTTCCGCTTCATAGTCCACGCCTTTCAGACCGAAGCCAAAGATCTTCAGAAAGTCCTCGTGGTATCCGGCCAGATCACCGAGCTCGGCAATATTTTCGGTGTTCACCAGCGGCCAGCGCCGTTTCACTTCACTTTGAATCGCGTCGGAGAGTTCCACATCATCCATGCGGATCCGATCTGCATCGTCGAGCCGCAGTTGCGCGCCCTGCGCAAGCTGGGTGGCAAACAGCCGATAGATGTGACTGATGATGTCTTCATGCAGACCGGCTTTTTTCATGACGCTGAACAGCAGCGAGATGTACAACGGCACCACCGGGATCGCGGAACTCGCCTGCGAGACCACCGCTTTTAACGAGACCACCCGCGCGGAACCGGCAAGATCGCTCAACTGATCACCAATCTCCCTGGCGGCCCGGTCCAGATCCTCCTTGGCTTTCCCCAGGGTACCGCCCCAGTAGATGGGCCAGGTCAGTTCACTGCCGAGGTAGGTATAGGCGATGGTGCGAAACCCCGGTGCCAGCAGATCAGCCTTTTTCAATTCGTCGATCCACATTTGCCAGTCTTCCCCGCCCATCACCGCGACGGTGGCGGCCACTTCTTCTGCACTGGCCGGCTCCAGATCCACCTGTGACACCTCACCCCGATCCACATTGATGGTCTTGATGGAAAGTGGTTTGAGCGGTTTGATCGCCGACCGATGCACCACCCCGGTTTTTGGATCAGCCCGCACGGGTGAAGCCAGGCTGTAGACCAGCAGATCAATCTTGCCAGTGTCTGCTTTCAGGGTGCGGATGACATCGGCTTTCATCTGGTCAGAAAACGCGTCTCCATCCAGGGTTTGAGCGGTGAGACCGGCGGTATTTGAGGCTTCTTCGAACGCGATGTTGTTGTACCAGCCGGCGGTGGCGGTTCGCTTGTCTGCAGGGGGGCGTTCAAAGGAAACCCCCAGCGTCTTCGCGCCACAACCGTAGGCCGCGACAATCCGACTGGCCAGCCCATAGCCGCCTGAACAACCGAGGATCAGGGCATTGCCAACGCCTGCGTCGATAGGCCCCGCGCTCTTAACGTGATCGATCTGTTGCCCGACATGGGCCGCACAACCGGCCGGATGCGCCGTGGTACAGATGATGCCACGGATTCGCGGTTTAATAATCATGAAGCTAGTGTCCTGTCGGGGGGTGCTGAGTTGCAGCCGGCATAATACCGTGCGCCACCGCCCAGCGCATGGCGGCCTGAACATCGATCACCCAGGGGCCGTCGCGAACCAGGGTTACGGTGGCATGTTCCCCATCGCGCAATCTGATATCGCGGTCGCCGTCGAGCGCAAGCACCCCGGGACCACGAAACGGTACCGCAACAGCAAAGCCAACGCGGGTGGTGCTGGCGACTGAAAGCTCGCGGAACAATCCCGGCGAAAGCGGCGCCTGAAAACGTCTGCCTGGCCCCATCTTCACCAGCAGACCTTCGTCTTCGTGCTCACCAACCACTTCACACAGACCGCCGATTGGCGACATACCGATAGACCCGGGCTCTGCTCGACTTAAGAATATCTGACGGATCCGCGCGGCGTCGAACGGCAGCAGATTGCCCACGTGATCCCGTTCCAGAAGCACTGCATCGATCAGGCCGATATCAGGCCCGGCAGGTGAGTGGACATGCAGTACTTTGCAGCGCCTTTTGAGGCTTTTCTCTGCCAGCAGACCCGCCGCGTTGAGCCCCGCGACCATGCCTGCAATGGTCGGTTCGGCAACACTGGGAAAGACATTGTTGGTGCCTGTCGACAAGGGGATCAGGCTCATCTCAACGCAACGCCTGCCCAGCGCCCGCACAATCGCCCGATGTGTTCCGTCCCCGCCGAACGAAACCATGGTCCGACAGCCGGCGCGCATGAACTCCCTGACCGCGGTTTCGGTGTCGATGGCCGCATGCTTTAACGGAAATTCCACCACGTGAACGCGCGCCTTCAGATCCATGTATTCAAGTGCCGCAGCGGCAATCCGGAAGGGTTCTTTGGCTACATAGATGTCAGTGACGCCGACCGCGTCGAGACCGGCAGCGGTGTGCGCCACCAGGTCGCGCTTGGCTTCGTGGGTCATGTTGGTTGCCCGTGCAGCCAGGCGCCGGACGTCGCGACCCGACTGCGGATTGACGCAGATGGCGACAGCAAGAGAAGTCACTTAGAAGAGGTAGCGCTGAAGAAAAGCAAAGGTCGCTTCCCGATCAAAATCGATGTTGACCTTCTTGCTAAAGCCATGGCCTTCATCGAGAGCCAACACGTACCAGACATCGACCCCGCCAGCGCGTAGCGCAGTAAAGATCTGTTCACTTT
>JAQBYL010000112.1 GCA_027622495.1 Pseudomonadota bacterium | reverse complement strand
CCGGATGCGACGTGAATTCAACGTCGAAGCCAACATCGGCAAGCCTCAGGTCGCTTATCGCGAGTCGATCCGTACCACTGTCGAGGTAGAAGGAAAGTTCGTTCGCCAGTCTGGTGGTCGCGGTCAGTATGGTCATGTCTGGATCAAGCTCGAGCCTTACCATGATGAAGAAGGCGGTATCTATAACTTCGTTGATGAGATTGTTGGTGGCTCCGTGCCTCGGGAATACATCCCCGCGGTTAATAAGGGCATACAGGAACAGATGCAGAACGGTGTCATCGCCGGGTATCCGTTGATCGGCGTACAGGCAACTCTGTTTGACGGCTCGTTTCACGAGGTCGACTCATCGGAAATGGCATTCAAGATTGCCGGATCCATGGCCCTGCGCGAAGGGGCACGCAAGGCGAGTCCGGCGCTGCTGGAACCGGTTTTTTCGGTGGAAGTCGTCACCCCGGAGGACTACATGGGCGATGTCGTCGGCGACCTGAACCGACGGCGCGGCATCATATCCGGCATGGACGAGAATCCGGCCGGCAAGATTGTCCGGGCCGACGTGCCATTGGCAGAGATGTTCGGTTACGCAACCGACCTGCGCTCGGCAACTCAAGGCCGTGCGACCTACACCATGGAGTTCAAGCGATACTCGGAGGTGCCTGCAAGCATCGCCGAGGGAATCATCAAGAAGTAGCCACACATAGAAGGATTGCAAGATGTCCAAAGCGAAATTTGAGAGAAAGAAGCCGCACGTGAATGTGGGGACGATCGGGCACGTAGACCATGGTAAGACGACGCTGACGGCGGCGTTGACGAAGGTGTGTGCGGCGGCGTATGGGGGAGAGACGAAGGCGTTCGATCAGATCGACAACGCGCCGGAAGAGCGAGCCCGCGGGATCACGATTGCGACATCGCACGTTGAATATGAGTCAGCGAAGCGCCATTACGCGCACGTTGACTGTCCTGGGCATGCGGATTATGTGAAGAACATGATCACGGGTGCAGCGCAGATGGACGGAGCGATTCTGGTGGTGAGTGCAGCAGACGGGCCGATGCCGCAGACGCGCGAGCACATTCTGCTGTCCCGCCAGGTGGGTGTCCCGAAGATCGTTGTGTACATGAACAAAGCGGACATGGTTGACGACGATGAGCTGTTGGAACTGGTGGAGATGGAAGTTCGAGAACTTCTGGACCAGTACGAGTTTCCGGGCGACGACACACCGATCATCATCGGCAGTGCGCTGAAGGCGCTGGAAGGCGATGAAAGTGAGATGGGTACAGGGTCGGTGACCAAGCTGGTGCAGGCACTGGATGATTACATACCGGAGCCGGAGCGGGCGGTTGATCAGCCGTTTCTGATGCCGATTGAAGATGTGTTTTCGATCTCAGGTCGGGGCACGGTGGTAACGGGCAGAATTGCACGCGGCATTGTGAAAGTGGGCGATGAACTGCAGATCGTGGGGATCCGCGACACGCAGACGACGACATGCACGGGTGTAGAGATGTTCCGCAAGCTGCTGGACGAAGGTCGGGCAGGCGAGAACGTTGGTGTACTGCTTCGCGGTCTGAAGCGGGAAGAGGTTGAACGTGGCCAGGTGCTGTGTAAGCCGGGCGCGATCACCCCGCACACGAAGTTTGACTCAGAAGTATACGTGTTGAGCAAAGATGAAGGAGGCCGTCATACGCCGTTCTTCAAAGGGTATCGGCCGCAGTTTTTCTTTGAGACGACGGACGTGACGGGCAATGTTGAGTTGCCGCAGGACGTTGAGATGGTGATGCCTGGAGACAACGTAAATTTGGTGGTTGAGCTGATCAACCCGATTGCGATGGAAGAAGGTCAACGGTTTGCGATCCGCGAAGGTGGCCGCACAGTGGGTGCCGGGGTCGTTACCAAGATCATCGAGTAACGTCAGGGTCAATGCGGGGGCGGCGCGCGCGCTGCTCCGGCGAACTGAAAACGGGGCACTGAAAACGGGGCACTGAAAACAAAGACCCGTCGCAGCCCCTTCAGGTGTTGCGGCAGAGAAATCACCTCTGTATAGTTCGCCATCCCGTTTTCGGGTGTTCTTTAACAAGGTAAGGCGCTCCTCTCGCAGCGATAAAGCTGTCAGGGTGAGTATCGCCGGAGTCTCGTCCGAGGGTCCGGCCAGGTGTTTAGGAGTCGAATTAGGTGCAGAACCAGCGTATCCGTATACGTTTGAAGGCGTTTGATCACAGGTTGATTGATGTCTCCACGCAGGAGATTGTGGAGACCGCCAAGCGAACGGGAGCCCAGGTTAAAGGCCCGATTCCACTACCCACCCGGAGAGAAAAGTTCACCGTGCTGATATCACCGCACGTGAACAAAGACGCGCGTGATCAATATGAGATCCGCACGCACAAACGCCTCCTTGATATTGTTGAACCCACCGAAAAGACCGTAGATGCGCTCATGAAGCTCGATCTCGCGGCAGGTGTAGAAGTACAGATTAGTTTGAACTAGACGCTGGCCCCGTCTTAAGCGGGACCGGCGTTTTTTTACCGCACATGTTTTGTTTTGTGCGACGACAAGGCTCCGATGGGGAGCCGTGGGCAGACAACAGACCTTTATCCAGCTGTAAGGCGTGGGTGGGGTCTTGCGCTACTCAAAAATTAGGAACATTGGAATGGCAATCGGTTTGGTAGGCAGAAAAAGCGGCATGACCCGCACCTTTACGCAAGAAGGTGTGTCGGTCCCCGTGACGGTAATCGAGATTGAGCCCAACCTGGTGACCCAGGTAAAAACGGCTCAAACCGATGGCTATAGCGCAATCCAGGTGACTACCGGTGCGATCAAGCAGAACAAGGTCAGCAAGCCTGCAGCCGGTCACTTCGCCAAGGCCAACACGGGTGCAGGCCGCGGTTTGTGGGAATTTCGTGTTGATGAAATTGACGCAGAGGTTGTTCCCGGGTTTGAAATGAGCATGGAACAGTTTGAAGTGGGTCAGAAAGTAGACGTCCGTGGCGTGTCCAAGGGTAAAGGCTTTGCCGGTGTGATCAAACGCTGGAACTTCAGTCATCAGGACAACAGCCACGGCAACTCCGTGTCGCACCGGGCACCTGGTTCGATTGGCCAGTGTCAGACGCCTGGTCGCGTATTCAAGGGTAAGAAAATGGCCGGTCATCTGGGTAACGTCAATGTGACCACTCAGAACCTTGAGGTTGTGCGTATCGATACGCAGCGCCGTTTGCTTCTGATCAAGGGCGCAGTCCCTGGTCCGGCAGGTGGTCAGGTTTACATCCGACCGTCGACTAAGGCCTAGGTGGAAGAGGGAATACAGGTAAATGAACCTTAGCTTAGCAACTGATGGTGGCAGCGTAGAGATTTCTGACGTTGCCTTTGGTCGTGAATACAACGAGGCCCTCGTTCACCAGGTAGTCGTCGCCTATATGGCGGGTGGTCGCCAGGGTACCAAGGCACAAAAGAATCGTGCTGCTGTGAGCGGCGGTGGTCGTAAACCGTGGCGGCAGAAAGGCACTGGACGAGCGCGCGCGGGCACCACACGGGGTCCCATCTGGCGTGGCGGTGGTCGCACATTTGCCGCCAAACCGCTGGATCATTCAGAAAAAGTGAATCGCAAGATGTACCGCGGTGCGATGCGTTGCATTCTGTCTGAACTGATTCGCCAGGATCGCCTGATTGCCACCCAAACCTTCGACGTCGACGCCCCCAGAACCAAAGCTCTGCTGAACCAACTCAAAACTCTCGACCTCACTAACGTTCTCATCGTTACCGAAACACTCGACGAAAACCTCTATCTCGCAGCGCGGAATGTGCACGGCGTGGATGTGCGCGACGTTATGGGTGTTGACCCGGTCAGTCTGATCAGCCACGACAAGGTGCTGGTGACCGTCGCAGCGTTGAAAAAGCTCGAGGAGGCGCTGGCATGAATGCAGAAAGACTTTACACGGTTCTGGTTGCGCCGCACTTCTCAGAAAAAGCGTCGATCCTCGGTGACGAGTTCAATCAATACGCTTTTAAAGTGGCGCGTGACGCGACCAAGAAAGAAATTAAAGAAGCTGTTGAGACACTGTTTCACGTCACTGTGGATGGTGTCACCACGCTCAACGTGAAAGGCAAAGTGAAGCGCGGTGCGCGAGGTACATCGACTAAGAATAACTGGAAGAAGGCGTACGTACGTATCGCCGCCGGTCAGGAAATTGACTTCATGGTAACGGATTAGATCAATGGCAGTCATAAAGGCAAAACCAACTTCACCGGGGCGTCGCTTTGTTATCAAAGTGGTGAATCCCGACCTTCACAAAGGTGAGCCGTACAAACCACTGCTGGCGCGTAAGACCAGGACAGGTGGGCGCAATAATGCCGGGCGGATTACCACGCGTCATCGCGGTGGTGGTCACAAGATGCACTATCGTATTGTCGATTTTAAGCGCAACAAGGACGGCATACCGGCAACAGTGGAGCGGCTGGAATACGATCCGAACAGAACAGCGAACATCGCTTTACTGAAGTACGCGGATGGTGAGCGACGCTACATCGTTGCTCCGCGTGGTCTGACCGTCGGCGATCAGTTGATGAGCGGAACCAGCGCACCGATACGCGCCGGTAATGCCATGAGCCTGCGCAACGTGCCGCTCGGTAGTGTCGTTCACTGCATCGAGCTCAAACCCGGCAAGGGCGCACAGATGGTCCGTAGTGCAGGATCGTCCGCTCAGCTCGTTGCGCGGGAAGGTCGTCACGCAACCCTGCGTCTGCGATCTGGTGAGATGCGTCGGGTGCTGGTTGAGTGCCGGGCAACGATCGGTGAAGTAGGCAACAGTGAACACAGTCTGCAATCGCTGGGCAAAGCCGGTGCAGTGCGCTGGCGTGGTGTTCGCCCGACGGTGCGCGGTGTTGCCATGAACCCGGTCGACCATCCGCACGGTGGCGGCGAGGGTAAGACGTCTGCCGGTCGCCATCCAGTATCACCCTGGGGTGTACCGACTAAAGGATACAAGACCCGCAAGAATAAGCGGACGAACGAAATGATCGTTCGTCGCAAAGGCAGGAGATAAGAGTGCCCAGATCACTGTACAAAGGTCCTTTTGTCGACCTGCATCTGATGAAGAAGGTCGAAGTTGCAGCGGCCAAAAACGACAAGCGACCGATCAAGACCTGGTCACGTCGTTCCATGGTTCTACCCGAGATGGTCGGTCTGACGATCGCCGTGCACAACGGACGTCAGCACATACCGGTGTTTGTGAACGAAGACATGGTTGGTCACAAGCTGGGCGAGTTTGCGCCTACGCGTACTTACCGGGGCCATTCGGCCGACCGCAAGACGCGATAAGGAGATGACAATGCATGTGAGTGCGACAGCAAAACGTCTTTCGATCTCAGCTCAGAAGGCGCGTCTGGTTGCTGACATGGTGCGAGGCAAGCCGGTGGGCGCTGCGCTCGACATCCTGAACTTCAGCACGCAGAAGGGCGCGGTTCTGGTTAAGAAGGTTGTGGAATCGGCAATCGCTAACGCTGAACACAACGAAGGCGCAGACGTAGATGAGTTGCGCATAAACGAGATCTTCGTCAATGAAGGTCTCACGATGAAGCGTATTCGTCCGCGGGCCAAAGGTCGTGCGGACCGGATTTTAAAACGGACCAGTCACATTACCGTGACGGTTACGGACGAGTAGAAATATGGGTCAGAAAGTACATCCGGTAGGTATCCGACTTGGCATTATCAAAGAACACACATCGGTGTGGTATGCCGACAAGAAGACCTATTCCACTTATCTGCTGAGTGATCTGAATGTGCGGGAGTTTCTGCGCAAGCGGTTATCCCAGGCGTTTATCAGCCGCATCGACATCGAGCGGCCTGCGCAGACTGCCAGAATCACAATCCACACCGCCCGTCCTGGCATTGTGATCGGCAAGAAGGGTGAGGATGTTGAACGCCTGCGCGCCGAACTGGCCGTGATGATGGGTGTGCCGGTACATGTGAATATCGAAGAAATCCGCAAGCCGGAACTGGATGCCCTGCTGGTCGCGCAGAACATCGCGCAGCAGCTGGAACGGCGGGTTCAGTTTCGCCGGGCCATGCGCAGGGTGATTCAGAACGCAATGCGCCTGGGTGCCGAAGGCATCAAGGTCCGGGTTGCTGGTCGGCTGGGTGGTGCTGAGATTGCCCGATCAGAGACTTATCACGAAGGTCGGGTGCCCCTGCACACATTGCGTGCGGACATCGACTTTGCGACCTGGGAAGCCCAGACCACCTACGGTGTGCTCGGTATCAAGGTATGGATATTCAAGGGCGAAGTCATTGGGACAGAAAAGGCGGTAGCTCCTGCGGCGTAAGCTCCTGGTCCAGAACGGTTAGAAATTGAAGGTTAGTTGACGTGTTACAACCGAAAAGAACGAAATTCAGAAAGATGCACAAGGGTCGCAACCGCGGTCTTGCGCAGCGTGGCAGCAGTGTCAGCTTCGGTGAGTTCGGGCTGAAAGCCGTCGGTCGCGGGCGCATGACAGCGCGCCAGATCGAAGCAGCGCGGCGCGCGATGACACGCTATATCAAGCGGGGCGGAAAAATATGGATCCGCGTTTTCCCCGACAAGCCGATCACCAAGAAACCTCTGGAAGTGCGTCAGGGGAAAGGTAAAGGAAACGTTGAGTACTGGGTGGCGCAGATTCAGCCAGGCCGGATGCTTTACGAAGTTGAAGGTGTGGAAGAAGAATCGGCACGTGAGGCTTTCCGCCTTGCTGCATCGAAACTGCCGTTTCCCACTGCGTTTGTAAGACGGACGGTAATGTAATGAAAGCGAGCGATTTGCGGGACAAGAGTCCTGAAGAATTGAAAGAAGAGCTGCTCCGGATTCGCAAGGAACAGTTCCGTCTGAGAATGCAGGGTGCCAGTGGTCAGCTTGGCCAGCATCATCTGTTGAGAGAAGCTCGCAAAGACATCGCGCGGGTCAAGACGCTGATGCAGGAGAAGGCTAGTGGCTGAATCTAAAACCGATAACCAGACCGTGGCGACGAGTAATCCGAGAACCGTCACCGGCAAAGTGGTTAGCAACAAGATGAACAAGACCATCACCGTGCTGATCGAAAGACGTGTACAGCACCCGGTGTATGCCAAAATTGTCAGAAGGTCGACCAAGTTGCACGCTCACGATGAAAAGAACGAATGCAACGAAGGTGATGTGGTCACCCTCGTCGAATGCCGCCCGATATCCAAGAACAAGCACTGGATGTTGAAGAGCATCGAAGAACGCGCGTTGAAGCAGGCATAGGGCAAGGGGCGATCCATGATTCAGACAGAAACCATGTTGGACGTCGCAGACAACAGCGGCGCCAGGCGAGTGCAGTGCATCAAGGTGCTGGGTGGTTCGCATCGCCGATATGCGCGCATCGGTGATGTCATAAAGATCACCGTAAAAGAAGCGATCCCGCGCGGGCGTGTACGCAAGGGTCAGGTAATGAACGCGGTTGTAGTTCGAACCCGTAAGGGTGTGCGACGCCCTGATGGTTCGTTGATCAAGTTTGATCAGAATGCGGCGGTCCTGTTGAACCCGCAGAACCAGCCTATAGGGACCAGAATATTTGGCCCGGTAACGCGGGAACTGCGAACCGAGAAATTCATGCGGATTGTTTCGCTTGCGCCGGAAGTACTGTAAAGCGCGAACGGGTGGTATTTGAGAATGCTGAAAATAAAGAAAAATGATGAAGTGATCGTCATCAAAGGTCGAGACAAAGGCCGACGCGGTGAAGTGATCAAGGTGCTCGATGGGGGCCGTCTGCTCGTGTCCGGTGTGAACATGCTCAAGAAGCACGAGCGTGGCAACCCGAACACCGGCAAGCAGGGTGGCATTCTGGAGCAGGAAGGGCCAATTCAGGTATCCAACGTGGCGATCTGGAATGACAAAGACGACAAGGCCGATCGTGTTGGATTTGATCTTAAGGATGGCAAGAAGGTACGGGTCTTTAAATCCACCCGTAAGGCGATAGACGAGTAAATCATGTCCGATCTGTATCAAAACTATCTGAGCACGATTCGCCCCGCCCTCAAAGAGGAGTTGGGTCTTTCCAACGTCATGCAGGTTCCGCGCCTGAGCAAAGTAACGCTCAACATGGGTGTAGGCGATGCTGTAGCGGATCGCAAGGTAATGGAAAACGCCGTCGGCGATATGTCGATGATCGCCGGTCAGAAACCGATTGTCAGAAATGCGCGCAAATCTGAAGCGGGTTTCAAAATCCGCGAAGGCTGGCCAATCGGTTGCAAAGTCACGTTGCGACGCGAGCGCATGTATCAGTTTGTTGAACGCCTGATCGGGATTGCAATACCCCGTATACGCGACTTTCGTGGTTTGAACCCGCGTGCGTTTGATGGCCGCGGCAACTTCTCGATGGGTATTACCGAACAGATCGTGTTTGCCGAAATAGACTACGACAAGATCGACAAGATTCGCGGTATGAACATTACCGTCACAACGACTGCAGAGACTGATGAACAGGCTCTTGCTTTGTTACGGGCATTCAACTTCCCGTTCAGGACTTAGGACAGGCATATGGCAAAAACATCCATGCTCGAGCGCGAGAAGAAGCGGGCCAAGATACGCAAGAAATATGCGGCTCGGCGTGCTGAACTGAAGGCTGTCATCTCAGATCGCAATGCATCTGACGATGATCGCTGGGCAGCGCAGATCAAAATGCAGAAGCTGCCGCGCGATGCCAGCCCAGTACGTGAACGACGTCGTTGCGGCCTCACAGGCAGACCGCATGGTGTGTACCGGAAATTCGGCTTGGGCCGAAACAAGCTGCGCGAAGCCGCGATGCGTGGTGATGTTCCAGGTCTCGTGAAGTCGAGCTGGTAGGAGATAGACAATGACAATGCAGGACCCGATAGCAGATCTGTTGACCCGGATGCGCAATGCGCAAACGGCGAATCACCCGGATGTCAGCATGCCCAGCTCAAAGTCAAAGCTGGCCATCTGCGAGGTGTTGAAGGCGGAAGGTTATATAGAAGATTTTGGCAACGATGGTGAGGCGCAGCCAACCCTGAAGGTAACGCTCAAGTATTACGAGGGTCAGCCGGTTATTGAAGAGATCAAGCGGGTCAGCCGGCCGGGTTTGCGGGTGTACAGAGCCTGTGAAGATCTGCCGAAGGTCCGCGATGGATTTGGTGTCGCCATTGTCAGCACCAACAAAGGGGTCATGACTGATCGTGCCGCACGCGCCGAGGGTATCGGCGGTGAAGTGCTCTGCACTGTGTTTTGAACAGGATTTGATATGTCTCGTATAGCAAACAGTCCCGTGGTAGTGCCGTCTGGCGTTGAAGTCAAACTGCAGGGTAACAACTTGAGTGTCAGTGGCTCAAAAGGGTCATTGAATATGGTTGTGCACAAATCCGTGGCAGTGAAAACCGAAGACGGTGAGCTTCAGTTCAGTGGAAAAGACAGGGCTTCGATCACCATGGCTGGAACCATGCGTGCGCTGGCAAACAACATGGTCATCGGTGTAAGCCAGGGTTTTGAACGCAAGCTTCTGCTGCAGGGTGTTGGTTACAGGGCGCAGGCTCAGGGCAGAACATTGAATCTGCAGCTCGGTTTTTCTCATCCGATAAGCTATCAGTTGCCCGACGGTATTGAAGTGCAAACCCCGAGTCAGACTGAAATTGTGGTCACCGGCACAGACAAGCAGAAGGTCGGCCAGGTGTCAGCAGACATTCGTCGATATCGACCGCCGGAGCCATACAAAGGGAAAGGTGTGCGGTATGCGCACGAGCATGTACGACGCAAAGAAGCGAAGAAGAAATAGGTAGCTCAAATGATTAGCAAGAAAGCATCCAGGCTGCGCAGAGCTCGCAAAACACGCATGAAGATACGCGAGCTTGGCGCGACCCGTCTGACGGTTAACCGCACACCGCGGCATATCTATGCCCAGGTCCTGACCGCCTCCGGTGACAAGGTTATTGCAGAAGCGTCAACGCTCGATAAGACCCTTCGCGCAGGCTCAACCGGCAACATCGAGGCAGCGCAGAAAGTTGGCGGACTGATTGCTGAGCGTGCAAAGGCTGCTGGTATAACCAGCGTTGCTTTCGATCGTTCGGGATACAAATACCACGGACGTGTGAAAGCGTTGGCGGATGCGGCACGCGAAAGCGGTTTGGAGTTTTAAATGGCTTACACAGACGATAGCAGAGATGAAGGGCTGGTCGAGAAGCTGGTCGGTGTTAACCGCGTTGCGAAGGTGGTCAAAGGTGGCCGGATCTTCGGTTTTACCGCCCTGACAGTTGTCGGTGATGGTAACGGACGCGTTGGTTTTGGCCGTGGCAAAGCTCGTGAAGTGCCATTGGCGATCCAGAAAGCCATGCAGGCCGCGCGGCAGAACATGGTTGATGTGGACTTGAACGGCACTACGCTTTGGTATGCAGTCAGCGAACGGCACGGCGCGTCGAAGGTCTATTTGAAGCCGGCATCCGACGGTACCGGCGTTATTGCTGGTGGGGCCATGCGCGCGGTGCTTGAAGCAGCGGGTGTCCACAACGTACTGGCCAAGTGTTACGGGTCCACCAACCCGGTCAATGTTGTGCGCGCAACTTTTAAAGCGCTCGCCGGTATGCATTCGCCGGAGCGCATCGCCGGTAAACGTGGCAAGAGTGTCGCAGAGATCGTCGCCTGAAAGTCAGGCCTAAGGCAGTAGGAACATGAGTGATAAACCCATCAACGTCACCCTGAT
>JAQBYL010000111.1 GCA_027622495.1 Pseudomonadota bacterium | reverse complement strand
AAATAGAATATCATCAGCGCACCGATCAACATCAGCCCACCCTGAACAACGTCGGTTCGCACAACCGAGATGAATCCTCCGATCGAGGTATAAGCCACAACAAAACCGAGTGTGATCACAACAGCAGCCCAGTACGGTACATCCAGGAACTGTTCAAACAGGTTGCCTGCTCCTTTGAAGATCGCGATCAGGTAAAGGATGCTCGAGAACACCACCACCGTCGCGGTCCCGAGGCGCACAGCTTTTGCGCGATCAGAAAAACGCGCAGCCAGAAAATCTGGCAGAGTCAGAGCATCCCAGTGGCTCGCAAACTGCCGCATTCGCGGTGCAACAAGCGTCCATGAAAGAAGGGTAAACAACACCATGAAGGGCAGAGTGACAAGCCAGGCCACGCCATATTCATAGGCTTTGCCGGCATTACCGACATAGGTGTTGGTGCTGGCAAATGTAGCAAAAAACGATACACCCACAACCAGACCACCGAGGCTGCGCCCCCCCACATAAAAACCTGCCAGACCACCATGTTTGCCGGTAGATGCCCGACCCAGACGGGCGTGGTGAAACAGAATCAGGGTGTAACAAGCCACAAGCAGCCATAACAGCCAGTGATCACTCCACCAGCTCACGTTGCAGCACCATGCCTTGAACGTGACTGAACAATGTCGTTATGCTCACCCCACGCGATGTATCTGATGAGCTGCCTATGCGTTACCTGGTTCAATTTGCCATTCCGGTCCTGATCTTTGCGACGGTGGTCTACTTTGCCATGCGGGTCAAGAAACGCAGTGACAGCAAAGAAGATGACGGCCGCCTGATGTTCGCATTGATTCTTGCTGTCGGCGCGATCCTTGCCGCAGTATCGCTGTACCTGCTGAAAGATTACTTTGGAGTCTGATCTTGTCTATTGATATCTCCCCGAGCCTTTCGGGTTTCGGTGCGAACATAAGAGGCGTTGACCTGTCTTCCCGGCTTGATGAAGACACCACCCGAACCCTGCGCAACGCCTGGCTTGCTCATCAGGTAGTGAGCTTTCCCGATCAGCCGCTGACACACGATCAACTGGAACGTTTCACCACCCGTTTTGGAGAGTTCGGTGACGATCCTTATGTTGAGGCTATGGCCGGGCATGCAAACATCCTGGAGATCCGCCGCGATGCAAGCGAAAAGGCAAGTCCGTTTGGGTCTTCCTGGCACAGTGACTGGTCATTTCAGCAGACACCACCTGCAGCAACCATCCTGCACGCCAAAGTGGTACCACCGGTGGGTGGTGATACCTGGTTTGCCAACAGTTACGCTGCGTTCGATGCGCTCGATGACGCAACCAGACAACATCTCGGCACACTCACGGCCATCCACAGCGCTCGCGGACCCTACAGCCGTCAGGGATATTTTGCCAACAACTCTGAGGCACGCAGCATGACCATTCTTCCAAATGACAGCGCGCTTTCGACCCAGGAACATCCTTTGATCCGGTCTCATCCCGAAACCGGTCGAAAGTGTCTGTGGGTCAACTCGGTCTACACCATCGGTATAAAAGGCATGAGCGAGTCAGAAAGCCGTAAATTGTTGAAAAAACTCTGCGAACACTCAGTGCAGCCTCAGTTTGTTTACAAACTAAAATGGCAACCCGACATGCTTACAATGTGGGACAACCGTTGCGTCCAGCACTCAGCCCAGGGTGGCTACGACGGTTACCAGCGAATCATGCATCGAACCACAGTGGCCGGGTCTCAGCCATACCTGTAATCGCTCAACTGTCTTTCAGTGGTTTCAGTCTTTTCAGATGCCGGTCGGGATCTGCTTCGGGGGTTGACCGCATGGCCTTGTCGACCATCCTGTCGTATTTGGGATCGAGTTTTTCCATCTTGCTGGTCATCGACAGTCTGACAGAGGGGCGCGAGATGATCCTGTCAGCCTTCGCGCTACAGTGATCACACGGGATCGTTTCAGGTCGGTCATTGGCGCGGGAAAAATAAGTGCTGATCTGATCGCAATCGTTGCATCTGAATTCGAAGATCGGCATTGCCCTTTAAGCGGCCAGATCAGGCCGCGAGACTCGCACCGTGGTCCACAAACGCCTGCAGGCTCAGGTTGTATCGTTCGAACTTGAGCTTCTTCAACGGATTGGGCGCATCAATCACCCCTTCGTCCAGATCGAGACTCATGAGCGTCGGTCCAGCACCCTTCTTGCGCTTCTTCAGATAAGCGATCCATTCCTTTACATTCATCCGTATCACAAAGTCTGCATCGCGCAGATCCGAGTTTGAGATCGCATTGATCGAACTGACCCCGAATGCTTCAAATCGAACCAGGTAAGCCTGCTCGCCAATGGCCAGGCCGACGTGCATGTCAGTGGAGCCGAGCTTCCGATACTCTGCAGAACTACCTAGCTCCCGTGCCGCCTGATCAAGCCACGCAAGGTTTGCTGCTGCCTTTGCCATATGAAGTCCTTAACCGTGGTTAACCGAAACTGGTTTTAATCCGTGCCGATGCGTCAAAGAAAAACTGGAACGTCTGGTTGTAGCGAAAAAACAGATCTTCACGGAACTGATCTTCGTGCACCGAATGCGACAGGCCCTCCGCACGATCGAGATCCAGCGTATTCAGGGTGTAGTGCAGGCTGGCCCCGCCGTTGGCAGCGATGTCTTTGACCATGGCCTGCCAATCAGCCAGGGGCATGTCCAGGTAAAAGTCCACATCGGCCAGCGCACCCTTGTCGGCTTCAACTACCGGTGCGCATTCAATCCCTTCAAAATTCAAGAGAAACACCCGCCGGCCGATCTTCATTGCAGAACGGCACTCGCAGGAGCCGCCACCGGCGCCTCTGTAACTGTCATCGCTGTTGAAGACACTTCGAACCTCGTTGAACCAATCCTCTGACGGAAACACACTCGCCATCAGTTGACCTTCAGGTATTGTGTCATGGAATTTGGCATCATCTCCGGCTGACGCTTTACGCCGAGCCATTCGCAGGTGTCCACATAGCTGTTCATGAAATCACCCATCATCTGACGATAGATCGCGTACCCGGTGGTTCCAGCATCACTGATACCGCCAGCGAACACTACACACAGAGCCTCCATGAGGACGTGGTCCTTCATCTCGCGGGCCCAGACCCGATCACCGATAAACAGCAGTTGCTGCATGATCAATGCCATATCGTCCTGATGGGCTATGGAGTACTGCAGATGCTCTAATCCATAGGTCATCTGGCGTGCTTTGTCCTGCAGGGTGTAGCGGTACAACGCGCGTTCGGCGTCATTGTGGGCATATCGCTCGAGGTAACGCAGCATGGTCATGGTGAAGGTGCCACGCATCAGAAACAGGTAAGTCACCGCTTCGGTCCAACCACCACGGCTTTCCAGGATCATCCGATTGACCTGCCCCGGGCCCTCAAGACCAAGGCCACCGCCATTGCTGAGGGCACGTTTGCGAAAAGCTTCGAACTGGCGAGCCGCGTCAAAGCTTGCCGTGGCCAGGAATTGTTTCACCTCGTGGTAGCCATAGGCCATCTGATGCTGCCACGATGTAATGGTTTCGACATCGCAATTAGCGTATTGACACAATTCTGTGCTGACCTGACAGATTGCCCGCTCAAGTCCCTCGTTCAGAGGCTTGAGAGTATTCCACGGGATATCGGTGGCTGGTGCCCAGCGCCGCTGGATCGCTTCCTCATACAGGTCGCCGGAAGATTCGGCCCACAGGTCTGACTTGTCGCGTATGGCAAAACCAAGTGGAGGCACGCCTTTGCGCGGGATTGCGCCACGCGGGTTACGGGTCTGATCCTGCCACTGGTCGGGAATCTCGCCGTAGATGCCGACGTTCAGATCGCCTAAACGCAAACCGTAGGCGTTGGGTTTGACCCGTGTTCCCCACTGGTTACTGCGTCCGGCCCAATCGAGTTTGGGTTGCGGTATGCCGTCGATCGCGCCTGCCTGACCTGCAGCACTCTCGGCGGCCGCCTGGCTGGCTTTTGCCTTGGCCACGTATCCCCCTTTTTTAGTTCGTTAGTCTTTGAAGACCCCGTATCCGCCCCGCACCTGGTCTGAACGGCTCAGGCAGCGCTGACCGCCATCATCTCTTTAACCTGTGAACGACCGTTTTCAAACCGCTTACCGAAGCCGGCAGATTTAACGCGTTTCATGTATTCAACCAGCTGCCGTCGACGGATAGCCATCAGCTTACGAAAGCCTTCGTCATAGTGCGCAACACCGCCGCCCAGCAGTATCGCCAGCGCCTCTGAACTGGCGGTCTGATTACCAGCAGGGTTCTGCGATCCTGCCAGAATCTGACGTTCTGCCTCATCGAGGTAGCATTCGATTTCTTCATGCCGGTCCGGTGCTTCTTCAGACATGTAACGCATGTGCATCACACCGAATGCGACGTGCCGGGCCTCGTCCTGCGCGCAAAGCCGGTAGATCGCCTTTTCCGCATCGTTGTAAGCCATCAGCTCACCCATGCGGAAGATGGTCAACACCGCACCTTCGCCAGAGATGTGCAGACGGGAAGACATTTCGGTGAAATCGCGGGCCAGGTCGATGCTGCCGACCACGCCAGCGGTTCCGCCGGTGGCTTGCATCAGGCCGCCGCCATTGGCCAGCGCGCGCTTGCGGAACACATCCATATGGCGTGCTTCATCCATCACCTGCGCAAGCAGTACATTCCTCGGTTCAAAGTAGTCGGGAGTGGTTTCAGAGATCCAACGGGCAGGAACATCACCGGCGACGAACTCGACCTCGGTGAGAAAAGTCGCGAGTTCACATTGTGCTTCTTCAATGTCATCCGGTAGCGGTTCGATTGTGTGCCACGGAACATCGGTCGCCGAACTCCACTGGCGCTGCAACGCTTCTTCATAAAGAAAGGATGCATTCTCCAGCCAGATTTCGTTCTTGGTTCGAACAGAATAGTTGCCGATACGGAAGGACCCCGGTCGAGCCTGTGCACCCCTCGGTCGACCTGTCATATTGTCGCTGATTTCGGGTGTCTCGCCGTAGCTGCCGATCTGAATGTCGGCAAGGGTCAGCCCGGACTTACCCGGCTTCGCATGAGTCTGCCACTCACCCTGACGATTCATCCAGTCAAGTTTCAGCTCAATTTCGACCGTTGCGAGATCAACTGCTTCACTCATACCAGGCTCCCGGCGATAGTTCAGATCACCAAGTATATAGCCGATATACGGTCCTTTTACCACCACCGTCCCGTTTTGGTTGAGCTACACTTAACGTCTGCAGCATGCGATCGACGATACGACTAAAGGGGAGATTAATTGAGCAGTAGCAAAGCGGCGTGGTTCGGCCGAACCGGATTGAAACTGGCGATGGCGCTCATCATCGCTCTGGTCGCAGCAGGTGCCCATGGCGTTGCAGCCGACTACCTGCCATCCGATCTGCGTGCCCAGGTTGAACGGCTGAAAGCAGACTCCGCAGAATCGGCGAGCGATGCCTCCAACCAGCGCCTGCGGGCAGAAATCCTGTGGCACTGGGCCAACGCTTATGCAGTCAATGGTGGCGAGTTACCCGTCAACCTCACACAGATCGTGGCCGCCGTTCTGCGAAGCGAAAGATCCAACCCGAATGTGACGGCAGCGCTGGATGCCTATATCGGTGAACTGACGCTGCTCGATGAGAAGCCTCTGGCGATCGGTTCACTGACAGCCGATGAAGGGCCATTTGAAGCCGCGAGCTTTGTCAGCATCAGACAGACCTACCGTGTAGGGCAGCGTGCAATGACGGTTGGAGCAGGATTTCTGATCGCCCGTCATTTCATGCCGAACTTCGGTCTCTGGCAGGCCAGCGACCCGCAGGGTGATAACTTCATCGCAATCGCCAGCAGCAACGAATCGGTCAGCTTTGTCAGCGATACTGCAAAAATCGCCGGTATGCACGGCGGTTTTCGTGAAAGCATCGACACGCTGGTGTTCCGGGTTGCCACCGGGACGCTTTCGCCAGATGACACCGTGACCATAACCTATGGTGACCAAACCCAGGGCAGTCGCGGCCTGCTGATGCCGACGTTCTCAAGCGATCGCATGCCGCTGCCGATCTACCTTGCTTTCGAGCGGGGCGGTCACTTCTTCACCCTGCCGATCCAACCCATTGTGGTCAGTGGCACGCAGATCGCCCGGGTTCGTGGTTTTGCTCCATCGGTGGTCGATCTGAACGAAAAGTTCACGCTGTCTGTGCGCGCGGAAGATCGCTATTTCAACCGCGCAACCGGCGATCTTCCCGAGTGGACGGTTACCGTGGATGGTGAGCGCGTCAAGACCATCCCTGCAGGTGGCAAAGCGATTACGCTCATTCACGAGATCACCCTGCCCCGCCCCGGCGTTTACCACTTTCGTATAGAAAGTGCGGATGGAGAGATTGTTGGTTCAAGTAATCCAGTGCTTGCACAGGCCAAACCGGGCAATCGGATCTACTGGGGGGATACCCACGGCCACTCGGGTTTTGCCGAAGGGATCGGCACACCGGATCGCTTTATGAGCTGGGCGCGAGATGATGCCCGTCTGGACTATGTGACCCATTCCGAGCACGACATCTGGATGGACGATTATGAGTGGTCACACCTGCGGGATAACGTGCGCAAATACAGCGCTGAAGGCAGCTTCATCGCGTACCTCGGGTACGAGTGGAGCGTGCAGAACGTCGATGGCGGCCACCACAATGTTCTGTACCGAACCCCCGAGAACCGCAAGCGGATCAGCTCGCATTTTTATCCGCGCCTGTCTGATCTGTACCAGGGTCTGCGCGAGACTGCGGACACGCGCGACATCGTGATCATTCCCCATGCGCATCAGGCCGGTGACTATCGGCAGAACGATCCGGCACTCGAACCACTGATCGAAATCATGTCGCAACACGGAACCTTTGAGTGGTTCGGTCGCATGTATCTGAATCACGGGCATCAGGCGGGGTTCACGGCGGCGTCTGATAATCACCTCAGTCAACCCGGATACTCAGCGCCATTGGGCGGATCCCTGGCGCAACGTGGTGGCCTGGGCGCAGTGCTCGCATCGAACAAGACCACCGACGGTTTGTTTGATGCAATGAAGAACCTGAAGACCTATGCGACCAGTGGTGAACGCATGATCCTGCAGGTGAGTCTGAATGGTGCGCAGATGGGTGACCGCACCGCGTTTGCAGAAGATCGCAAGGTTGTCGGTCGGGTGATCGGAACCGCACCCATTGACACCATTACGTTGATTAAAAACGACGAACAGATCTGGCAGCAGGACCTGGCAACAGACCAGCGCGACCGCCTGGACGACGAAGGGATATTTCTGCTCGGCTTCAGCTCTGACTCAGCGCCCGCCCATCCGGGCGACAACCCGCGTGGCTTCCGTGGCTGGTCTGGAACCATTGAGGTAGTTGACGCCGACCTGAGCGAGGCGCAGGGCACCGACTTTCACAACCACATTGCTCAGAGCCTTGAGATCGATACAGACAATCCCAACCTGATTCATTTTTCGACCTTGAGTCGCGGCAACACCAGCTCACTCAAGCTGAATCTGACCGGGGTCAAGCGATCCACGCACATCAAAGTGGCGCTGGTCAGCCTGCTTGAAAGCGGCGGTGCACCACCGATCTTCCGCCGTCCACAACGTTCAGCAGAGAGTGCGTTCACCCTGCGTGTGCGTGATCTTGTGAAAGGTCAGGTCGAAGAACAGTTACCGATGGACGAATACGTAGATCGTGTTTCGCTGCGCCGTGTTCTCGGTGAGGGCAGCAGCGATGTGCAGTTTGAATTCACCGACAGCGGCGGCAAACAGGGCGATTACTACTACGTCCGCGTGAAGCAGGTGGACGACGCCACTGCCTGGTCGAGCCCCATCTGGGTGGGTGGCTATGCCAAGAAGTAACCGCCGTGTTTAGTCTGCATCCACAGCTTGCTGCCGATTGCTTTGAAGTGGCTGATCTTGAGCTCTCTAAGCTTCTGTTGATGGATGATGCACGTTTCGGCTGGTGTATTCTGGTGCCGAGGATCGAAGGTCTGAAAGATCTTCACGATCTGCCGGAGGTCCATCGGATGACGCTGTTCGATGAGATCGACCGGGTGTCTGTACGCCTCGGCCAGATCATCGATGCGCACAAAATCAACGTCGCCGCCCTCGGCAACATGGTGCCGCAACTGCACATTCACGTGATTGCGCGTCGCACTGACGACGTCGCCTGGCCGGGTCCAGTATGGGGTGTCGGCAAACCGGAACCCTGGAGTGACACCAGCGCGCACGAGATGGTGCAGAAGCTGCTGGCGAAATAGCGCGGAACCAGATGCCCCCGTTAGCGGGGGACGTTCAGTTTCAGCGTCGATCGGCAACCGTACCCGGTCGCTTGAACTACATGCGTTCGATGATCGTTGCCGTGCCCATACCACCACCGGTACACATGGCAATCAGCGCGGTTTCTTTATCTTCGCGCTCAAGTTGATCAACAGCAGTTCCGATCAGCATGCCGCCGGTGGCTCCAATGGGATGCCCCAGTGCAATTGCGCCACCATCGATGTTCACTACATCGTGGCCGACATCCAGATCACGCATGAACTTCAGCACAACGGATGCAAACGCCTCGTTGATCTCAAACAGATCAATATCGTTTTTAGTCATGCCCGCCTTGTCCAGAGCGCGCTGCGCGGCTGGTCCAGGAGCGGTCAACATGATCAACGGTTCGGTCCCTGCAGTGGCAACCTGGCGGATACGCGCCCGTGGCTTTAACCCATGCGCTCTTGCGTATTCGGGGCTCACCACCAGAACCGCGCTGGCGCCGTCGACTACACCAGACGAATTGCCTGCATGATGCACATGATTGAGCACACCCGCTGACGGATAGACCTTGTTGACCAGTTCGTTGAACGGCTTGTCAAAGCCTTCAGGCTGCATCGTGACCATACCGGCAAATGACGGCTTCAGATCCACCAGGCTCTCAAGCGTGGTGCCCGGACGCGGATGCTCGTCGCGGTCCAGCGCCAGAGTCCCGTCATCGTTGTAGATCGGGATCAGCGCATTCTTGAAACGTCCTTCTGCAATGGACCGCTGGGCTCGGGTCTGACTCTCGACAGCGTATCGATCGACATCTTCACGGCTGAAACCCTCAATCGTGGCAATCAGATCGGCGGATATGCCCTGCGGCACCTGCGGATGCATCTGATACAGATGTTCGTTGTTGGCATGAAACCCGTTGGCATGTACAGGGGAGTAACGCGACATGAACTCGACGCCGCCGCCGATCACCGCTTCCTGCTGCCCGGACATCACACCCATCGCAGCAAAACTCACCGCCTGCTGCCCACTGCCGCAGAACCGATGCAGGGTGACACCGGTGACCGAGATGGGCCAGCCGGCATCCAGAACCGACATCCGTGCGATATCGTGGGCATGATCGCCGCTACCTGAACCACATCCGGCAACCACGTCTTCGATATCAGCCGGGTCGAAGCCGACCTTTTCTTTCAATCCGTTGAGCACCTGCGCCATGCAGCGCTGTGGATGCATGTTACTTAAACTGCCCACCCCGGGCTTACCACGGCCGCGCGGCGAACGTACCGCATCGATGATCCAGGCTTCACGCATGTCCTTCCCCTATTAAGTTTCTGATAAAGCAAGTGTACCCGATCACGGGTTGTCGACCAGTTCCATTCGCCCGGCAATGAAGCCGATGACCTCGACAACACCAGGAACCACCAGGCCATTTCGCTCAACAAGCTTAAGAGCCACATGGTAGGTGTCACCGTCATCGTCAACAACCGAGTATCTGCACATCTCCGAAGGTTCACCAACACGCGTGAGCACGTAGCTGTGCCTTCCAGTGTGAAAGTCCAGCGAATCGCTGCAGATTGGTGCAATGAACAGAACTGTCAGGATGTCAAAGCGGGCCAGTTCTGCTCCTTTGCCCCGAATTTTGCCGTCCTTATACACCGTGAGTTCACCATCCACCACGCTCACTTCGCGAATCTTGTTGTTGTCTTTCTGGGTCAGAGAATAACGCTTGGGGGTGGATCCCTGCTCATGCACCTGACCGCTTGCCGAAAAGGTGGCGCGCCACTCGGTTAAGGCAAACAGGCCCTCACTACGTGCTTTGCCGGAGATATGGTAGCCAACGTCGTTAACGTCAACGGTGACCCACACCCGACCGGCAAGGGCTCCGGCGACATAAGCCTCGTAGCGAAAGGTTGGCGGCGCCACATCTGCGTTGCCCCAGACAGAAGCAATGCCACCCAGGAGCAGCAACAGGCAGATCTGAAGAGGCAAGCGGTGGGTCATTTCATGGTCGCGGGACTGGATTGGTGACGGTCGGTACGTCATAGCCTTTTTGGACCGCATCCCGATCCGCCAGTTTCAAATACCAGCGTTTGAGGTGCGGGAACCCGGTCCAGTCGATCTGTTGCCATTCGTAGCGCGAGATCCATGGCCAGGTGGCCATGTCGGCAATCGAGTAGCTGCCGGACAGGTATTCATGATCCGCAAGGCGACGGTCCAGAACACCGTAAAGCCGCCGCGCCTCATCACGATAGCGGTCCTCTGCATAGGGTGCCTTGCCAGCATTGAACTTTAGAAAGTGGTGTGCCTGGCCAAGCATGGGGCCGACCCCACCCATCTGGAACATCAGCCATTCAATGGTCTGCCAGCGATCATCACCCCAGAAGCGATCTTCCCGATCTGCGAGGTACATGAGGATGGCACCGGATTCCATGAGGCTGCGGGTGTTGGCGGTATCAAC
>JAQBYL010000110.1 GCA_027622495.1 Pseudomonadota bacterium | reverse complement strand
AAGATTCCTCCCTCAGAAACATCACGTGCCAGCGCTTGAGTTTGACCACCCTGAAATGAGGGGTGTGCCACCTTCACCAGCAGGGGGAGTTGAATTCGTGGATGCTGCCTTTGTTCCATAGGGATTGAATTCTACAAGAACGCCCACATTCTAGCAGCAGACTATTTGAGGAGCCTTCATCGATGAGTCTGGACCGTTTAACCAACCGTCTGCAGAGTGTTCTTACCCAGGCACAATCGCTTGCCACTGGCCGATCTCACAATTCACTCGAGCCCGTTCATCTGCTTGCAGCGATTGTACAACCTGGCGATGCCTGACTGATGCCAATGCTCATCAGCGCCGGTGCGAATGCCGATACCTTGAACAAGGCCGTGGCGGATCTGCTCGATCGGCAAGCGGTTCTTAAAGGGAGTACCGGTCAGCTCAATCCGTCTCCTGCGTTCATGCAGGTGTTAAACACCGCCGATGAGTTGGCCAAAACGGACGGTGATCAGTACATATCGACCGAACAGGTCGTCCGGGCGTTGCTCAAAGACCGGGAAACAGGCGCGATCCTGCGCAAGGCCGGGGTATCTGAAGATGCCCTGCAGAGTGTCATAAAATCATTGAGAGGAGGAGACGCGGTGGATGATGCCAACGCTGAAGACGTTCGTCAGGCCCTGGATAAATACACGGTCGACCTGACCGCCCAGGCCGAAAAGGGCAAGCTGGATCCGGTCATTGGCCGGGATGACGAAATCCGGAGAACCATTCAGGTGCTGCAGCGCCGCACTAAGAACAATCCGGTTCTCATCGGCGAACCCGGTGTCGGGAAGACGGCGATCGTCGAAGGTCTAGCCCAACGCATCCTGAACGGCGAGGTGCCGGAAGGGTTGAAGAGCAAACGCATACTTTCTCTGGATATGGGCGCACTGATTGCGGGCGCAAAGTTCAGAGGAGAATTCGAAGAGCGTCTGAAAGCAGTGCTCAACGATCTGTCCAAACAGGAAGGCAATGTGATCCTGTTTATCGACGAACTGCATACCATGGTGGGTGCCGGTAAGGCGGAAGGCTCCATGGATGCCGGGAACATGCTCAAACCAGCTCTGGCGCGTGGCGAGTTGCACTGTGTCGGTGCCACCACACTGGACGAGTACCGCCAGTATATTGAAAAAGATGCGGCACTGGAGCGTCGGTTCCAGAAAATAGTCGTCGATGAACCGAGCGTGGAAGACAGTATTGCCATTCTTCGCGGGCTTAAAGAACGCTACGAACTACACCATGCGGTAGAAATAACCGATCCGGCGATCGTTGCTGCTGCACGACTTTCTCATCGTTACATAACCGACAGGCAGTTGCCGGATAAAGCCATCGATCTGGTGGACGAAGCCGCGAGTCGCATCCGTATGGAAATGGATTCCAAACCAGAAGAGATGGATCGGCTCGAACGGCGTCTTATCCAATACAAAATGGAGACAGAGGCGCTTAAAAAGGAAACTGATGAAGCCAGTAAAAAGCGTCTTGAAGACCTCCGTTCAAGCACAGATGAGCTGGAAAAACAGTACGCTGACCTCGAAGAAGTATGGTTGTCTGAAAAAGCAAATCTGAAAGGCGCACAAGACATCAAAGAAGAACTGGATGGGCTCAAAGCAGAGTTCGAGGTCGCTCGTCGCAGCGGAGATCTCACGAGAATGTCAGAACTGCAGTATGGCCGGATACCTGAACTCGAGCGCAAGCTCGCGGACGAGCAGTTCAGTGATGAGGGCAACCAGTTGTTGCGTAATCGTGTAACCGAAGACGAGATCGGTGAAGTCGTCTCACGCTGGACCGGCATCCCGATATCCAAGCTGATGGAAGGCGAAAAGCACAAGCTGCTCAAACTCGAAGAGTCACTGCATGAGCGGGTGATCGGTCAGGAAGAAGCGGTAACCGCAGTATCGCAGGCTGTTCGGCGATCGCGCGCGGGCCTGTCAGATCCTAACCGTCCTAACGGTTCTTTTCTGTTCCTGGGTCCAACGGGCGTCGGTAAAACCGAGCTGTGCAAGGCGCTGGCGGAGGTACTGTTTGATTCCCGCGAAGCAATGATCCGTATCGACATGTCTGAGTTCATGGAAAAGCATTCGGTGGCACGCCTTGTTGGTGCACCGCCAGGATACGTTGGCTATGAAGAGGGGGGCTACCTGACAGAATCGGTCAGGCGCAAGCCATACTCGCTGATCCTGTTGGATGAAATCGAAAAGGCCCACCCGGACGTGTTTAACATTCTGCTGCAGGTGCTGGACGATGGTCGATTGACCGATGGGCACGGGCGGACGGTTGATTTCCGCAACACGGTCCTGATTATGACATCGAACCTCGGCTCAGAGGCGATCCAGAGTCTGACTGAGTCGGGCAACACGGAACGCATCCGGGAGACCGTGCTGGGTATTGTCAGCCAACATTTCAGACCGGAATTTGTTAACCGCGTGGATGACATGGTGGTCTTCCAGACACTCACCAAAGCACAAGTCGCAGAAATCTGCGCGCTGCAGATCGGTATTCTGAGTCAGCGTCTTGATGAACAGAACATATCGATCCGGATTGATCCCAGTGCAGTGGATGCCCTGGTAAACGAAGGCTACGACCCGGTTTATGGCGCGCGTCCGCTCAAGCGCGTGATCCAGAAACAGATCGAAAATCCACTTGCGGAGAGGTTGCTTGCCGGACAGATACACGGCGGGACGGAGGTCGGAATAACCCATGATGGCCAACGCTTCCGGTTTATCACAGAGGGTGTCGCAGTGGCAGGGGTTGCCTGATGGTTTGTCTGGCAACTATTGTATGTATATACAGTAGTTGCTAGACTTCACACCGTAATGAATACCTCAGCATCCATGATTGTCTCCCGCGAAGGTGTCTCCTGGAAAAGAGTCCCCAACCAAGGTCAGACACTACCGCTATTCGAAGACCTGGCGGTGAGTGATCCCGTTCAAAAAGATTCCCAGGGTGACCAGGATCAGGGTGGCCGTATTCGAAGCAGCGCCGCGCAAAGTTCTCCGGAGGTGGGTTCTACGGGTAAAAAGTGGCAACGCCTGGCGCGCAGACAGCGGGCCAGCGACGCCGAACAAGCCGACCCGCATCTCAAAGCAGCCCGCCGCCTTTCCCGCAAGATGCTCCGTCTGCCGCAAAACTCCATGGCGCAGACCCAAGCTGGTATCGCCATCTGCCGCCACCTGATCGCCTCGCTGGACGAATCGCACTAGCGTCTGCTTGCGCTTTTTTAAAGTGTGAGCCGATCCCTTTGATAGTGCAGTGCAGGCGACTACTATGCGCCTGATATCCAGTTACGAAGGATCGTAATGATCAATAAATGCCTCTTTCCGGTCGCCGGTTATGGCACCCGGTTTCTGCCCGCAACCAAAGCAATGGCCAAGGAAATGCTGCCGATCGTGCAGAAGCCACTGGTGCAGTATGGAGTAGAAGAGGCGGTGGAAGCGGGTCTGACCGATATCGCCTTCGTCACCGGTCGAGGCAAACGGGCAATCGAGGATCATTTCGACCGAAGCTACGAACTGGAACACCAGATTGCCGGTACTGGCAAGGAAGCTGCGCTTAGCGGCATTCGGTCCCTCATCGATCAGTGCACGTTCTCCTACACCCGTCAGCGACACATGGCGGGGTTGGGGAACGCGATCCTCACCGGGAAGACGCTGATCGGCGATGAAGCGTTCGGTGTGGTCCTTGCCGATGACCTCTGTTTTGGCCATCACAAGGGTGTGTTGCAGCAGATGGTGACGCTGTATCGTCAATTTCGTTGCAGTATCGTTGCCATCGAGGAAGTGCCGGAAGACGAAACGCACAAATACGGCGTTATCGCTGGTGATTCAATGGGTGATCGAATCTACCGCGTGAACAACATGGTGGAGAAACCGGCGCCTGGAGATGCTCCCAGCAACCTCGCTATCATCGGCCGCTACATTCTGACGCCGGATATATTCGAAATTCTGGAAAACACCCCACCTGGTAAGAACGGCGAGGTTCAGATCACCGACGCGCTGCTCGAACAGGCGCGAACAGGCTGTGTGATCGCCTACAAATTTGATGGCCGTCGCTTCGACTGTGGATCGGTGGACGGATTTGTTGCGGCGACCAACTACTGTTATCAGAACTGTTACCTTCCAAACGCGGGTTAAGCAGTTTCGCCGACTCAAGGTTTCGGCCAGAATGTCTGCGCCGAATTTAAACCGGGAGTCAAATGTCACATCCTTCTGTGCTGACGCAGGTGCTTGCCCGCGACTCATCACCAGTCCAACTCGAAGAGCCTATCGAGATCGCTGAACTTCCAACACCAGCCCTGGTGCTGGAACGATCGGTGTTCGAAGCCAACATCGCCAGAATGATGGCGTTCCAGCGCGATCACGGCAAAGGCATCCGACCGCATGCCAAAACCCACAAGTGTCCACACATTGCTCTGAGTCAGATTGCGGCTGGAGCTGTGGGAGTGTGTGCGGCAAAGGTTTCCGAAGCTTTCGTCCTGATCAACGCCGGGGTTTCAGATGTGTTGATCACATCCCCCCTGGTGACCCGTAACAAAGTTGGCGTTCTGGCTGATCTGACAGCGCGATCGGAGCGGCTCAAGGTGGTGGTCGATAGCGAAATGGGTATGCAGCGCCTGCAGGAACAGATACCCGTGGATCGACGACTGGGTGTTCTGATCGATGTCGACCTGAACATGGGCCGCACCGGCGTGCGCGGTGCAGACAACATTGTTGCGCTCGCACGCAAGGTCAATGACACGCCGCAACTCGATTATCTTGGCATTCAGCACTATGCAGGGCACCTGATGCATATTGCCGGCTTTACAACCCGCCGCGAGAAATCTCACCGCGCCTGGGGACGCATTCAGGAAATCATCGACGCGCTGAACCAGGCTGGCCTGGCGCCCGGTATCGTTACCGGTGGCGGTACAGGTACCTACAATATCGATTGCGAGGTGCCTGCCATCACCGATATTCAGGTTGGCAGTTACATCTTCATGGACCGTGAATACCGTATGATCGGGAACGCGATGGGCGATGTGTTTGATGACTTCGGCGTATCACTCAGCATCGCGGCTACAGCGATCAGTCAACCGATGGGTGATTCAGCGATAACTTTCGATGGAGGATACAAAGCATTCGCTTCTGACACGGTGACGCCGGAAGCGATGGATCTGGCAGGCACCGATTTCCGCTTTGGTGGCGACGAGCACGGTATTGTGCTGCTTGAGAAAGGCTACCAGCAACCGCTCCTGGGTGAAGTTCACCGCTTTGTTACCCCTCACTGCGATCCGACCGTCAACCTCCATGATCAATACTGGATCCTGGAAGACGATGGCAGGATTCACTCGACCTGGCCGATTACGGGGCGCGGATGTTCCTGGTAAACGAACCCCCTGCACCGAACAAAATGATCGATTTGGAGAAAGCTACGTGTTAGAGATTGTGCAGTCTGGTGGCTGGCTGATGGTCCCCATTTTGTTGTGCAGCGTTGTCGCTGCAGCCATCAGCGTTGAACGCCTGTGGACGCTTCAGAGCAGTCGGATCACACCCAGAAACCTGCTAGCAGATGTGTGGGGCCTTTTAAAGAACGGCGAGGTTGAGCCACAAAAACTCAGGGAACTCAGAAACAGCAGTCCGCTCGGACGTGTTTTTGCTGCCGGTGTGAGCAATGCCAGGCGCGGTCGGGAGGTCATGAAAGAGGCGATGGAAGAAGCAGCGTCGGGGGTGAGTCATGAGCTGGAACGATATCTGACGGCACTCGGTATTATCGCGTCAATCTCGCCTCTTTTAGGTCTGCTTGGAACCGTGGTCGGTATGATCAACGTCTTTACTGCGCTGATGCTCGAAGGTGCGGGGAACGCAAACGTGCTCGCGGGTGGCATCTCACAGGCCTTGATTACCACAGCGGCCGGGCTGTCAGTGGCCATACCTGCCTTGATATTCCACCGGTTTTTTCTGCGCCGGGTTGACGAGCTTGTTATTCAGATGGAACAGGAAGCCAGCAAGCTTGCCGACATACTTCACGGCGAAGCCGGGGTAGAGCCGCGTCTATGAAACGTCGGGGTCGACATGAAGCAACCGTGGAACTCACGCCTCTGATTGACGTTGTGTTTCTGCTGCTGATTTTTTTCATGGTATCGACGACGTTCATCCGCGAAACACAACTCAAGCTGGATCTTCCCCAGGCTTCTGGTGAGCTTCAGGAGATGGAAGGGGAGTTTATTGAAATTACCGTAGACCGCCGTGGCGAATATGCACTGAATGGAAGGGTTCTGGTCGACAACGAACTGAAAACCCTGGTCAGGGCGCTGGAAGAAGCCCGCAAGGCAAACAGCTCTGAAAACAGATTGATCGTTACGGCTGATGCAAACGCGTCACACCAGGCGGTAGTACGCGCTATGGACGCCGCGGGGAAAGTCGGTCTAACCAGAATCAGCATCACAACCAAACAGCCTGAAGATGAAGAATAACGACTGGCTGACATACAAGAGACTGCTGGGCTACATCTGGCCCTATGCAACCATGTTTGTGTTGTCGGTTCTGGGCTTTCTGGCAGGCAGTGGCGCCGAAGCCTATTTTCTCAGTCTGTTCGGCCAACTGCTCGACAACTGGGAAGAAGGCCTGGCGGATGCAGTGCTGTTTATACCATTGATGATGTTTTTAGCAGCGATTGTCAGGGGGGTTGGAGAACTGGTCGGTGAGTTTCTACTCAGTCGCATTACCTTCACAGTAGAGCACAACATCCGTACCCAGTTATTTAATCAACTGTTGCTCATGCCCAGCAGTTTTTATGATGGCAGTTCACAGGGCCACCTGGTCTCGAGGATTACCTACAACGTCACTCAGTTGCGTGATACCGGTACCGACGGGCTGAAGACGATCGTTCAGGATGGCAGCAAAGTCATCGTCTATTTTGGCTATATGTTGTTCCTGTCCTGGAAGCTGACATTCATATTTGTTGCCGCAGTACCGGTTATTGCCCTGGTTGTGTTGTGGGCTTCAAAGCGTTTTCGCTCGATCAGTCGGCGCATCCAGGGTTCCATGGGCGATCTAACCCATCTGACCAGCGAAACCGTGTCTGGCTATCAGGTGGTCCGCATCTTTGGCGGGCAGGAATACGAACGCAAGCGGTTTGAGCGGGCCAGCGATACCAACCGTCGCCAGAACCTCAAAATGACGGTCACGAAAACAGCCAGTACACACGTGGTACAGACCCTTGTTGTCGCGGCTGTTGCGGTGCTGATTTCGCTGCTGGCCAGACCGGAAATTGTCGGTGTGCTCTCGATCGGTAACCTGGTGGTCTTTCTCGGTCTGGCAGGAATGCTTGCGCGGCCCATCAAGAAACTGACTGATGTCAACGCGCGCCTGCAACGAGGCCTTGCTGCGGCTGAAGATGTGTTTAATCAGCTCGATCAGGAAGTGGAGAAGGATTCGGGAACCGTGGATGTGGAGCGCATGCGCGGTGAAATTGAATTCAAGAATGTTGGTTTCAACTATGCCAGCAGCGGTCGGCCCGTCCTGAAGAATGTATCGCTGCGGATCGAGCCTGGTCAGACCGTCGCTCTGGTTGGCAAATCCGGTAGCGGCAAGTCCACACTGGCAAGTCTGATACCGCGTTTTTATGATGTTGGCGAAGGTAGCCTCACCATCGATGGTGTACCGGTGAATGAGTATCGTCTGACAGCATTACGCAAACAGATTGCAATCGTCAGTCAGCAGGTGACGTTGTTTAATGACACTCTCGAGCGGAACATTGCTTACGGAACCCTGGCCGAAACTGATCCATCGGCACTCGATGAAGCCATTGAACGGGCAAATGCCAGGTCGATCGTCGATGACTTACCCAAAGGTCTGCAGAGTCTGGTGGGCGACGACGGTGTATTACTTTCAGGCGGGCAGCGACAGCGCGTTGCCATAGCACGGGCATTGTTAAAAGATGCACCCATTCTGATTCTCGACGAAGCAACATCGGCATTAGATACAGAATCTGAGCGGCACATTCAATCGGCACTTGAAGAAGTCATGAAAGGCAGGACCACACTGGTAATTGCACACCGTCTTTCAACCATCGAAAAAGCCGATTTAATTGTTGTTTTGGATAACGGCAAGGTCGTCGAGCAGGGCCACCACCGCGACTTGATTGCCCTCGGTGGTGCGTATGCTCGACTACACAATGCTCAGTTTGAAGATGAAGATGGCGAGATTGCGCGGCGTGCAGCGCAGATCTTGCGACCAACGCCGGTAATGCATGGTAGTACCGCGGTCACCGATGGCTGGTATGAAGACGCCTGGTGGTCAGGCCTGCTCAAACCGGCATCGTGGTTATTCGGTAAGGTGTCTGGTCAACGTCGGCGTTCTAACACCGGCTGGAGCGCGCCGGTACCGGTTATCATCGTCGGGAATATTACCGTCGGTGGAACCGGCAAAACTCCTTTCGTGTTATGGCTGGTTGAGCAACTTAAAGCGCGAGGCTTCAAGCCCGGTATCGTCTCCAGGGGTTATGGGGGGAGTGCCGGTAAGACCGCCACAAAGGTTCAACCCAAGTCAGACCCGGGTCTGGTAGGAGACGAAGCACTGCTGCTCGCGAGCCGCTCCGGTGTCAGTGTGGTTGTTTGTTCCGACCGGGTGAGCGCTGTGGAACTCCTGATTGAGCAGGCGCAATGCGATGTGATCGTCAGCGATGATGGCCTGCAGCACTACGCGCTGAACCGGGATCTGGAGATCGTCATCATGGATGGCGTTCGTGGGATTGGAAATGGTCGCCTGCTACCGGCCGGCCCATTACGCGAGCCGGTTTCCCGCCTGGATGAAGTTGACTGGGTAGTCTCAAACAGTCAGGCCACTGATCTGGTGGATCATGAGACTGTCATGTCCATGGAGCCTACCGACTTTATCAACCTGGGCAGTGGCAAACGGCTTGGTCCCGCAGAGTTCGTTCGGCAGGCGTCTGAGGTGAATGCCGTTTGTGGGATCGGCAATCCCGCCCGCTTCAGTGACAGTCTGGCAGGGATCGGTCTGATACCGTATCTGCACACCTATACGGACCACCACGTGTTCAGGGGTGAGGAAGTCATCTTCACCAACACCTGGCCGATCGTCTGCACCGAGAAGGACGCGGTGAAAATCAATGCCCTTAAAGATCTGGATGAACATGTTCGGGACAACGTCTGGTATCTGGAAGTTCGTGCGGTGTTGCCAACGGATGCGCAGGACCGGCTTGCCGAATTGCTCGACATAGCTGGCATCGCGCCTGGTCAGAAGGTGGCGCAGCAAGCAGATGGCTGATTACCACGTTGTCATACCTGCACGTTTTGCATCGACACGTTTGCCAGGCAAACCGCTGGCAACCATCGGGGGCATACCGATGATCGTTCGGGTTGCCACGCGAGCCGCACAGGCAGGGGCGCAGAGTGTCGTTGTTGCCACCGACGACAAACGCATAGTCGACGTGGTGAAGGAGGCCGGTTTCGAGGTGATGATGACACGCGAGGACCACCGTTCTGGCTCTGACAGGGCGATGGAGGTGGCTGAATCGCTGGGGTGGTGCTCTGATGACATAGTGGTCAATGTGCAGGGTGACGAGCCACTGATTCCACCGAGCGTGATCGATCAGGTCGCCGGCCTCATCGAAGAGACTGGTTATGGGGTTGCAACTCTGTGCGAAAAGATCCTTGACCCCGCCGAACTTTTTGATCCGAACGTCGTGAAAGTAGCGCTCAGCGCAACTTCGAGAGCACTGTATTTTTCCCGTGCGCCAATACCCTACGCGCGAGGATTTTTCGATCAGGTGCCGGTGTTGTTGCCCGATACCCAGCCCTGGTGGCGTCACATCGGCATCTACGCCTATCGGGTGGCAGCGCTTCGGACGTTTGTTGATCTGCCGCAAAGCGCTCTTGAGCGGACCGAGGCGCTGGAGCAATTGCGTCTGCTGGCTAACGACATTGATATCGGTGTCGCTCAGGCACTGGAGCCGGTTCCCGGCGGCGTTGATACCCTTGAGGACCTGTACCGGATGGAGCAACTCGTCTGACCTGGTGGGGTGTGCTACGAATACTGCCAACCAGGCGGGGGATGTGATGCTACCGATGACCTGTCACCCGGCCGTGATTGCAGATGCAGATCGACTGTTACGGCACTGCAAAAACGATCTGATGTGGCGCAATGAGAGTTTCACGGCATTCGGTAAGACCCATACCCTGGAACGCCGTGTTGCGTGGTATGGCGATCCTGGGTTGAGCTATCGATACAGTGGCTCAAATCATGCCACCACTGGCTGGACTGCGGACCTCGCCAACCTGAAAAGCAGGGTGAACGAATATTTTGGTACTCGCTGTAATTTCGTTCTGCTCATGGGTTATCCGGACGGTGGCGTCGGTCTCGGCTGGCACCGTGACGATGAGCGCGGGCTCAACGGTCCCATTGTTACCGTCAGTCTGGGCGCAGCACGAAGATTGCGTTATCGCGAAACCAGAACCGGACCCAGCCACGCCGTTGAACTGGAGCACGGCTCCGCACTGTTGATGGATCGGCGCTGGTACCACAGCGTTCCAAAAACCACTCGATCTTGTGGCGAGCGGATAAGTTTGAGTTTCAGGGAAGTGAGTGGTGGCTGAGCTGAAGAATCTTCTTAACGTACATTGTCGGGTTGATCACCTCCTGGTCATCGGCTGCCTTGCAGATCTGCAAGCGGCTCTGGAGCGAGTCGGTGGGCCTGAGGGGCTGACCATTGTTGGCGGTGCCAGCAATCTGATACCGCTCGACTACCTCCCTGGTGTTACCTGTGAGATCGCGCTTA
>JAQBYL010000109.1 GCA_027622495.1 Pseudomonadota bacterium | reverse complement strand
GGCGACATGACCGGTGAGTATGACTTTTTTGCGCACACCGCAGAAGTCACCTCTATTGATGCCTATGACATCAGTCCGGGCCAGCGTAAGAAGTTCTTCAACCGGCTGGATATTGATCCGGATATCGAAGTGAATTATCAGATCGCGGATGTAAATCAGATCAGCCTGCCTGCATCAACCTATGATGTTGTCTACATTCAACAGGCCTTCCATCATCTGGAGGCTATCGAGCATGTTGCAAAAGAGATCCACAATGCTCTGAAACCGCATGGGATATTTGTGCTGATCGATTACATTGGCCCGAATCAGCTTCAACGATCAGAAAAGCAACGGCGTATCTGTGGTGAGATCTGGTCCGGTCTCCCCGAGCGACTTCGCACAACCGCTCAGGGTCTTGTGTACGATCAGATTCACATACCAAAAATCGAAGCTCTCCCGCCCTTCGAAGCGGTGCGCGCAGAAGAAATCATGGGTGTGTTAACGGATACGTTTGACGTTGATTCCCTGTTCACCTATGCCGGGATCTTGTTCCCCCTGCTTGAAGGGTTCGCGCAGAACTACACGGAATCAGAAGAAGACCAGCAGCTGCTCGCCCATTTGTGGAGGTTGGATCAGGAATTGATATACGCCGGTCTGGTCGAGCCGAATTTCATGAGGACGATCCTCACCAGAAAAACGTAAAAAACAAAGGAGAACTGCCCATGCTCACCTCGACCACCAACGTTCTGCAGGACCGCACGATCGAAGCCTCGCGATCATCGGCATCGACTTTGACTACGAATCTATCGGCAACAGATCCGGCATGCTGATGGTAACCGTCAGTGGTACGGCGGTCCGGATCCGCTAGCACCCGATTAGAGTAGCGAAATCGTTGGGCGGGACGATCCGGTAGCGCAGATCCTGGTCAGCCTCATTTCGGATATCCAGACCGGACCTCGCCGGAAACTGCCAGATCAACCGGACAAGCCTCAGATAAATCTGCCACTCCGGACATCCGGGTGGAAACTCCGGCCGCTGATGGCGCAGATGACGGAGCGTTCGCATGGTCGCCCGGAACAAACAGACCCGCGCTGGCACATCCAGAAAAATGACCAGGTCTGCTGCGTCGCGCACGCGTTTGGAAACCCCGTCAATTATCCAGCGGGGTCTTGCGACGAGTTCTTCTTCTAACGGGGCACGCAACGTCATGGGCGTCTTCTTCCAGTCCGTCTGCCAGACGATCGGGTCAAGCGAATGCACCGGAAGACCCAGTCTCGAACCAAGCCTGTGAGCTGCAGTGGTTTTTCCAGCGCCTGCGTTTCCGGTGATGTTGATGCGCTGGTATTGCTGAAGATGCGAGGTGCTTAAAGGTGGCATTGTGATGATTCAGGTGCCGGCTGATGCCTGACGGATCAGGTCCGCAAGGTCAGAACCGATGTCTGTGCGAGAGGCTATCTTTGCGTGGCGCATTGCTTTGCCGGAGCCAGAAAGCAGGTTGCTGGTGTCGTCGAGTGAAGCGCCGGCGTGAAATTGCAGGTTGACCCACTTGGCGTGGGGTGCAATTGCGCAGAACTTTCTCTGAGGTCCGCTGAAAGTTGCCGGATTTCCGGAGAATAGTCGCGCAGGAAGGTTTCGATTTCGGGAGGCACTGGGTTTCTCCTGGCTTAAGATCACAGCTGCGGATCGGCAACTGCTAGCCTACCTCCTTGCCATGCCGCTGGAAAACCCGGTTGGTTTGCTTCCTTCTCCCTGAAAACCAAACTATTCTGCGTGACGTGCTCCGTGGAGATAGGCAACTTGACCGTAACCAACAAACATTCCGGGACAAATGTCCATGAGATTGCCGATGGGATCTACCGCATCAATACACCGGTCCAGATAGAAGGCATCGAAGGTGGCTTCTCTTTTAACCAGTACCTGATTGTTGATGATGAACCGCTGATTTTTCATACCGGCCCGCGAAAGATGTTTCCTCTCGTGAGGGAAGCAGTAGCGAGTGTGATGCCGGTGGAGCAGTTGCGATATATCTCCTTTTCTCACGTTGAATCAGATGAGTGTGGATCTTTAAATGAGTGGCTGGCAGTTGCTCCGCAATCACTACCCCTGTGTGGAATGGTGGCGGCGATGGTGTCGATTGGTGACATGGCTGATCGACCACCGCGCGCCCTGATGGATGGGGAGATTCTGTCTCTTGGCAGGCACTGCGTCAGATGGCTCGATGCGCCGCATCTGCCGCATTCCTGGGAATGTGGGTTCCTGATGGAAGAAAAAACCAGGACGCTGCTCTGCGGTGATCTCTTCACACAACCAGGTTCTGATCATCCACCGCTGACCGAAACCGACATCCTGGGTCCGAGCGAGGCATCGCGCCACGAAATGGACTACTTTTCACACACAAAAAACGCCCGGGAACTCCTGGAAAAGCTCGCTCTCACCAAACCGACTACACTTGCCTGCATGCACGGCAGCGCCTGGAGCGGTGATGGGGCGAACTTACTGCGCGCGTTGGCAGATGAGTTATGTTCGTGAGCAGAACTTGCGTCGTCGGTAACGGGTGAGCGGTTAGATGAACTGGGAAGCCATCAGCGCAATCGGAGAAATTATTGGTGCCGCGGCGGTAACCCTGACACTGATCATTCTGGTGTTTCAGATCAGGCACAGCACCCGGACCATGGCTGAATCGAACCGTCTGGAACGCGCCTCAGCCCTCGACCGACACAGCGATACTATTTCGCGCTGGCGCGGGCGTCTGATGGAGAATGAAGACCTGGCCAGAATCTGGCTCGCCGGGCGACGCGACGAAGAGTTGAGCGAGGTTGAGCGGATACGTTTGAATAATCTGTGGATTGATTTTGCCAACCTCCAACGGGCGAATTTTGTCCGCGCCAACACAGTTGGGGAGGCTGGTCTGGCGATTCAGGCGGCGACCAGTATCGCGGCGGAAAAAAATCAATCCGAGACGTTTGCCAGAGAATGGAATCAGGGGCGGCCATGGCACGAACTGGCGTCACCTGAATTCGTGAGCAAGGTCGAAGAAGAGTCTGACAAGATGCAGAACAGACCAGACAACCCCTATACGGTTGGGGGTCAGTAGGTTCGGCTCTCAGGCCTTTTTAAGCAGCCAGTTAACCGCATCTGGAGGCAGCAGGTTATTTATCCGTGTGTTGAATAGAGCCAGTTCCCTGTCACTGAGTTGGCCTTCCCATTGACGGACGGACCCACTGGCGAAAAATTTTGCCTCTGCCTTCCACATGCCCGTTCCGGATTCAGGTGCAAACTGAGCTGGCCGGTTTTTCATGCTTTCAAACGATGCTGCGTTGGCAAAATTGTTCAACGTATTGGCGTCGTATTCGACACCCAGCACATCGGCCATGCTGGTGACTGCTTTTAGCAGGTCGTGGCGCATGTCTGTGTAGTGAAAAAGATGAAGGTTGGGTAGATCGCGGTACTGCCAGTACGATCGCACAAAATGAGCGAAGGAATCGAGGGTCTGCTGATCCCAGGTTCCTGCTTCCTGCACGGTGTAAAGCCAGTCGTGAAACGAATCCTGCCCGCTGGGAAATAGAGCAGCGAGAGTTGGATCGTTAAGGTTGTCGCGGTGGTTCAGCCCGGAAAAATAAGCGTCTCGTGGATCACGACAAACCACCAGATAGGTACATTCCGGATAATAGGGTATGCCGTCCAACGGAGTGTGTGTTTTGATGAATCTTCGGTGTGTCTGTTGATCTATCTGCGTAAGGTATGCCTCAATCGGGGCGAAATTTGCGTCAATCCACGGTGATATGAGGCCGGGTTGCTGGCCATGGTCAATCCGACCGAACACCAACATCGCACAGATTGCCTGGGTCCAGGTCGTTCCACATTTGGGTGGTGTACAGATGAAGATGTCGTCTGGCCGGTGGCGAAAGTTCTGCCAGCGGGAGGTGTCGGTTATGGTGCCGAGGTATGACTCAGTTTTTTGGGGTAGATCGGACAAACTGATAGTTCCTGTTCTATGCTCTAAGATTGTAACCGGATTTCAGGCGGTTCAGTGCAGGCTGGTGGTTGAAGTGAGACACGCCATCGGGGTTTCTGAAGCGCAAGCGTACCGCGATTGATTCACTGACCCCTGTTGAACGGGTGAGATTGCACGCATGGGAGTTTGCCAAGCCTCTTCGGATGCAGAACCAGCATGGCGACTATCAGCTGGGCAACCTGGACGAAGATTCGTACCGGTCAACGCTGGAAAGCGCCGCATCCGAGTACTCCCGGTGGCAGATGCTTGGCGTGGAGATACTTGATCACAGGTTTGAAGAAGCGATCCGCGCTCATATGGCGAAATAGGACACCGGGATTATGCTTAAGGCCACACCACTGACAGGGACATTCGGCGCAAGGATATCGAGCGTCGATCTCCTGCAATACGATGCCAGGCTCATTGATGAGCTCAAAAAGTGTCTGGTCAAGTACAAGGTGCTGGTGGTCGACGATCAAACTCATCTGACACCCGATGGGTTGTTACGTTTTGCTGAAGAGTTTGGTACTGCTGAACGGGCCCATCATCCCAACTGGGAAGATGTGCCGGGACATGTGGGGGTCAAGAACATTCACACGCCGGATTACCCGACAGGACCACAGGTGGGTGACAGCTGGCATACCGATGGACCACCGCGCGAACACACACAGTGGTTTTCATTTCTGCACGCAATCAAGGTTCCACCCTATGGCCGCGATACTCTGTTTGCAGATATGACTGCAGCGTATCGCCGTTTGTCTGAGCCTGTGCAGAGTTTTCTGGAAGGGCTCACGGCCATGAACTCCTGGGGTCACTCCAAACCCGATGCCGAGCCGGTGGAACACCCAGTGATCCTCATTGATCCGGATACGGGCACCAAGTCGCTGTATGTAAACCGGCTGTACACATCTCACATCGTCGGCTTGAAGCGGGAGGAGAGCGATCTGCTGCTTGCGTATCTGTATCGCCAGACCAGTGTTCCTGAGCTGCAACTGCGGGTGTGCTGGAAACCCGGAACCCTCACGATGTGGGACAACGAAAAGACCCAGCACTATATAGTGCGCGATCAACCCTTCGATCGAACCATGCATCGGGTTATGGTCTGTACGGGACGCTAGGAAGGGAACCTATCCCTTCCTTGCCGGGAGCGAATGCTTGAACAGCATACAGATCGTTGGAAGTTATCTTTCACCCTATGTCCGCAAAGTTCTGGTGGTCCTTAACCATAAGAATCTGCCCTTTGAGATTGACCCGATCGTCCGTTTTACGGCAACGAGGCTTTTTCCAGGTTGAGTCCATTACGGCGAATACCGGTTCTGATCGTAGGTGCCGGGCCGGTTGGGCTGGTGATGGCCCTGTTGCTCGAACAACTGGGGATCAGATGTGTGGTGCTTGAGCGACGCGAAGGTCTGCACAACGCCCCGCAGGCGCATGTGATTTCGAGTCGAACACTGGAAATCTGCCGATCACTCGGGATCGATCACAAAGTGATCAGGGCTGCCGGGACCAACCCCACCGATACGCTGAACATCCGTTGGGTCGATCGGTTACTTGGTCGCGATCTTGGTGTTTACTCGCTGGCAAGCGACCGTGCCGGAAACGCGCGCATGTTCGCCCAGACACCAACCCCCATCTGCAATCTCTGCTCGAAAAATGTCGCAGGTGGCTCGAGTTCTTGATGTGGACGCAGATGGTCTGACCAGCATGGCTGATCTCGAAACGGTGCTGGCTGATCCGGAACGGATTGCACAAGTCCAACAGGCCATCGATCAGCAGGCGGAACACTTCAATATGACAGGCCTCGATCTCGGGTTCTGTTACGAATCACCTGCGATCCTGTCTGACGGCCTTCCGCCTGTGTCGCCTGATCCGGTTTCTGTATACGTGCCGTCAACTACCCCCGGATGTCGCCTGCCTCATGCCTGGCTCGATCGTCAGGGGCAGAAAATCTCGACGCTTGATCTGCTGCACCATGACCGTTTTCTGGTTCTTACTTTCACCGCAGAAGGTGAGGAACTGTTTTTACAGCCTCTTCACCACAGACCAGATTCTTGTGGTTAGGCCAGATGGCCATATCTACGCGAGGTTGCGCAGTACGGCAGAACTCGGTGGGGTGTTTGATCGACTGCTCACCCACCCCTGATGCGTGTCGCCCGTTACAGAAGGCCCGGCGGCATGGCGGTTTTCTCCGCCGCTAACCGTTTGACTACCAGCGGTGCTGCAAAGGCCCGATCCAGATAGTTACGCAGTTTGGGTGCCTTGGCACCGTCCACTTCAAAATCTCCGTATCTGGCCTGAATGAAACAGGTGGTGATAGCGATGTCGGCAATACTCAAACTGTCGCCGACCAGATAGCCAGACTCTGGTACTACCGTTTCGAGGTAGGCAAGACACTCAGGCATTTTGTTGTCGAGAATGTTCTGAACCACTGTTTCGTCGGTTGGCTGGTTGAACATCTTCGGGTTGAGCAGACGCTCGCGGAACAGGACCGCGCAGGTGTCGATCAGTTTTGAGTCGGCATACTCTTCGAGCCAGCCGGCCTGCGCTTCGAGCTTTGGGTCGGTCGGGTAGAGGGGCTTGTCGGGCGCAATGCGATCAAGATAGCGCGCGATGACACTGGTGTCTGGCACGGTGAACCCATCGTGTTCGAGAACCGGTATCTTCCCCAATGGGCTGATGGCGCGAAATTCCGGGGATTCGTCGCCAGGGAATGTCGGTGGATTTTCGTACTCGAGTTCTTTGTAATCCAGTATCAGCAGCGCTTTGCGGGCAAAGGGTGACAGTGGTACGCCGTAGAGTTTGATCATGGTTCTTCCCTGATGTGGTCCTTTTAAAGGACCACAGAGCATACTCTTTACCGACCGCGTGCCGGAAGAAGCGCTTTTTGAGTGAGATCAAGGCAGCGTCTGGCTTTTTCGACCAGCTCATCGGCTTGCGAATGGCGCAGCACAAATGGTGGGGCGGTGATCATGGTGTCACCTACCGCGCGCATGACCAGGCCGTTGTTGGTGAGAATGTCGCGGCAAACTGTGCCGGCACCCTGGTCCTCGCCAAAGCGTTGCATCGTATCTTTGTTCTTCACAAGCTCGAGTGCGCCCATCAAGCCGACCATGCGTGTTTCGCCAACGATGGGATGGTCTGCGAGCGTATGGAAGGCTTTCTGAAGGTAGGGACCAATGTCGTTTTTGATCCGCGGAATCAGATTTTCGCGCTGAATCATCCTGATGTTGGCGATGGCGACGGCACAGGTGGAAGGATGACCAGAGTAGGTGTAGCCGTGGGCAAATTCCCCGCCCTTGTCGATCAGCACGTCAGCAACCCTGTCGCTCACCATGACGCCGCCGAGGGGCAGATAACCTGATGTGACCCCTTTGGCGAAAGACATCAGATCCGGCCGCGTGCCGTAGTACTCTGCGCCAAACCACTCGCCCAGGCGACCGAAGCCGGTAATCACTTCATCAGATACCAGCAGAATGTCGTAGGTATCACAGATGCGCTGTATCTCGGGCCAATAGCTGTCGGGAGGGATGATCACGCCCCCTGCGCCTTGAATCGGTTCCCCGATGAAAGCGGCGACCTTGTCTGCGCCGAGTTCCTTGATCTTGTCTTCGAGCGACCGCGCTGCCGCAAGCCCTAACTCGTTGGGTGTGAGCGTCCGGTCGCTGCCAAACCAGTAGGGTTGGTCAACGTGCACAATACCCGGTATCGGCAAACCACCTTGTTTGTGCGCCGCCGCCATGCCACTCAAGCTTGCCGCTGCGACGGTGGACCCGTGATAAGCATTGTGGCGGCTGATGATCGTCTGCCGTTCAGGCATACCCCGCAGATCCCAGTAGCGTCGCACCATCCGCACCACGGTGTCGTTGGACTCAGAACCTGAACCGGCAAAAAACACCCTGTTGAACTGCGGCGGACTAACCTCCTGCAGCAGGGCCGCGAGTTCGATGGCGGGTGGATGGGAACACTGGAAAAAACTGTTGTAGTAGGGCAGTTTGCGCATCTGCTTGCTTGCTGCGTCAACCAACTCTTCACGTCCGTAGCCCACGTTCACACACCACAGGCCAGACATGCCATCGAGGATCTGGTTGTCCTGGTCGTCGTAGATATACACGCCATCTGCACGGGTAATGATACGGGCACGCTTTGTGTGCAGATCCTTGTGATCTGTGAACAGGTAGTGGTTTTTGTCGAGCTCCTTCCAGTCCGGCTGATCTTCGGTTGACGTCATGTTTAACCTCGTTACGAAAGCAGAGTAAGTATGAATGCAGCCAGCCCCCCCATGACGACCGTCACCAGAGCGGGCAAGAGAGAATTGATGCCTATCGCTTCCAATTTTATGGATGGCAGAGATAAGTGTAGCTGGTAAGGCACTTCTCGTAGAAGTCGACGAGTTTTACCCCTTCGCGTGAATTGAGCTTCTCAGAAGCCACTGCGCGGTCAATTATGGCCTTGACCTGCTGCGCCATGGCCGGCTGGTTGTACTGCATGACCTGCAGCACCTGACCTGCCGATGAACCAGGCACGAATTCTTCTATGAAGAAACCGGTAGGATCTTTGGTGTCGCAGAACACATGCACTTCGTTTAATCGGCCAAACAGGTTGTGCGTATCGCCCATCACATCCTGGTAGGCGCCGGTCAGAAACAGACCGATGTAGTAACTCTGTTCTGCAACCAGGTTATGCAACGGCAGGGTTGCAGACGTGCCGTAAGGACCAACAAACTGATTGATCCGCCCGTCGCTGTCACAGGTTATGTCTGCAAGGGTAACGTGACGGGTCGGTTCTTCGTTTAAACGGGTAAGAGGAACGACCGGCAACACCTGGTCGATGGCCCAGATGTCAGCGGCCGACTGAAAAAGCGAAAAGTTGCAGAGGTACTGTGATTTCAGCGATGTCTGCATCTTGCGCAGATCTTCCGAGACGAAATCGGCATCGTCCAGACCATGGGAAATAGCACTCAACAGCTGCCAGTAAAGGGTTTCTGAGCGGGCCAGTTCTTCGAGACGCAGCACACCCAGTTTGAAGGCGTGGAGGATGTCGTCAAACAGCCAGGTCGCCTCGTTGTAAACGTCCTGGTAATTTTTTGTGTCATCCAGGTTCGTCAGCAGATCGTGCATGTTGGTGACGAGTATGTCTTCGTCCTCAACCGGACCGGTAGCCACTGGATTGGCATTGTTGGAGATTTCACCCATCACCTGCATCACAACACAGGAGTGGTGAGCAGTGATGGCACGTCCGCTTTCGCTGACCAGGGTCGGATGGGCAACATTTTCCACGTCGCAGATCTGTTTGACTTCACCAACCACGGCCGCGGCGTAATCGGCCATGGTGTAGTTCATGGACGAGTGACTTCTGGATCGCGTACCGTCGTAGTCCACCGCCAGCCCACCGCCAATATCCAGATAAGCAAGCGGAACCCCGCGTTTGACCAGCCGGGCGTAGACGCGGGTTGCTTCCTGTACTGCCTGTCTGACATAGCGGATGTCAGAGAGCTGACTGCCGATGTGAAAATGCAGCAGACGGATAGCGTCTGCGTAACCTTGCGCTTTGATCAGTTCAACGGCTTTCAGAATACCCGAGATAGTCAGGCCGAACTTGGCCCGTTCGCCGCTTGACTCGCTCCAGCGGCCTTCTGTTTTGACCCGCATCTTGACCCGCAACCCGATCATCGGTTGCACGTCCATCTCGTGAGCCAGGCGCAACAATGTAGCGATTTCGTTAAATTCCTCGATGACTACGATCACGTTGCGACCGAGTTTGCGGCCGAGTAGGGCGAGGCGCATGTAATCCTCGTCTTTGTAACCATTGCAGACGATCAGCGCTTCTTCTGACGTGTCATAGGTGAGCACAGCCATGAGTTCCGGTTTTGATCCTGCTTCCAGCCCGTAGTGGTATGCCCGGCCGGCGTCGACTATTTCGTCAACGACTTCGCGCATCTGGTTGACTTTGATCGGATACACACCGCGATAGAGCGATTGATAGTCGGCGTCGGCAATTGCGGCTGCGAACGTTTCATTGAGTTGGCGAACCCGGTTTTTGAGAATATCGTGAAAGCGCATGACCACCGGGAACTGTACGTTCTGTTCGCGCAGTTCATCGACAACACTCTGCAGGGCGATGGGTGCTTCACGGTTGCCGACGTCCGGCAGGGCGAGCAGTTGACCGTCTGCGCCGGCGCCGAAATAGCCATCGCTCCAGTAGGGGATGCGATAGAGTTCTTCAGCATCGTCGGTTGTCCAGTTGGTCATTGGATCAGCTGTGCTCCTGTTATCTGATTGTTTATTGATTGGTTAGTCCTGACTTCGGCCTGAAGCCTTGCGCAGTCGGGCCGCCAATATATAGAGAAATTCCAGGGCCAGAGTTGCGCCTGCCAGACTGGCAAGTTCAGCGTGGTCATACGCAGGCGCCACCTCGACCAGATCAAACCCCTGAATATTCAGGTCGGTAAGACCGCGAACAATCTGCAGTGCTCGATCGGTACTCAGACCACCCACCACGGGAGTGCCGGTTCCTGGCGCATGAGCTGGATCGAGCGCGTCTATGTCGAATGTCAGATACGCATTCGCCTCGCCCACTCGCTGGCAGATCCGTGAGATGCATTCGGCCGCGCTGTGCTCATTGACCCAGCCGGCGTCCAGCACCTCAAACGGGTGCGTGGGTTGATCGTATGCAGTCCTTATGCCGATCTGAATTGAGTGTTCCGGCAGCAGCAGGCCTTCATTCAAGGCAGTCAGGAACATCGTACCGTGATCGAGTTCGCCCCCCTCGCCGTAAGTGTCGGTGTGTGCATCAAAGTGGATGAGTGCCATGGGACCATATTTGTTTACGTGGGC
>JAQBYL010000108.1 GCA_027622495.1 Pseudomonadota bacterium | reverse complement strand
CGGACTACGTAGAAGGTCAGTTTCAGGGTGGGGCCGCACAGGGCATCGGCTGGGCACTCAATGAAGAGTACATCTACGGCAAAGACGGCCGTCTGCAGAATGCGGGTTTTCTGGACTATCGAATCCCGGTCTGTTCAGACCTGCCGTTCATCGACACGCAGATCCTGGAGATCCCCAATCCCAACCATCCGTACGGTATTCGAGGGGTCGGTGAAACGTCCATCGTTCCGCCGCTGGCTGCGATCGGAAATGCGGTGTCCAACGCAGTGGGGGTCCGCCTGAACCATACGCCGATGTCGCCACCGAGAATTTTAAAGGCGCTGAAGAGCGCCTGATCGGCCTATGCCAGATGTACAACTGTCTGGCGACCTGCGCGACGCGGCAGGCGGGGCAGCTTCGATTCATATTGAAGCTGCCACGATTCGCGAGCTGTTGCGCAAACTGGTTGAACGATATCCGGACATGCAGGCACGGGTAGAGGAGGGGGTAGCCGTTTCGATCAACGGCCAGATCTACCGTGATGATCGTGCGGAACCCATTCCCGAAGGGGCTGAAGTGTTTTTGTTACCGCGGATAGCAGGGGGATGACCGGCGAAGGTCATCCCTGATATTTCAATCCCTTACATTGCTCTTTTAGCGAGCTTTCTGAGCTTCTTGTTTTCTTTTCGCAGGGCCTTGATCTGGGCGGCGAGGTCCAGTTCTTCGTCGGCGCAACCGAAATGCTCTTCGCGGGTTTTTAACACCACTTTGTCGCGATCGTAGTTCGAATTGAAGACGATGACGCCTTCCAGATTTTCGGTTCCGGTATTGCACAGCGCGTGAAACTTACCGGCTGGCACGACGGCGACTGACCCTGCGCACAGGTCATAGGTGTCGTTTTCGATCTGGATCTTGCCCATGCCTTTCTGCACGACCAGCATCTCTTCGACGATGGTGTGACTGTGGCCGGGATTCATCTCGCCGGGTGCCATGCAGACTGGCGTCCAGCCGAGTTCGTTTAATTTTGCGCCTTTAATGGCCCTTGCAGCCGCGAAATCCGTCGCGTTTAAAACCTGTGTCATGATGTGTGCTCCCTGTTGCGCTCACTTGAGCCGGTTACTCTAGCTCGATTTGAGCCGATATGCATTGGGCGCAATTGTGCAGCCCGTCACAGCGCGTTGACTTGAGACCCTGCAACAGGGCTCAGGCGTTGTTTACACCGATTTACAAAATCGCGAATATCGACGTCGATACAGGAAAAAACCAATGGAACAGAAAGAACCCACCGTCGTCGATGGCCTTAACATCAGCGACCATGTGCTAGAGATCCGTCACCAGGGCTACTCAATCGTCGAGGATTTTCTTGACGGCCAGGCTGTGGCTGACCTTAAAAACGCGTTCAACACACAGGTGCCGATAACCGAGATGCGCGCGATCGGCACAGACACCGGCCGGACCTGGCGGGCGCACAACCTGTTGGCCAAAACCCGGGCCGCCGACTACCTGTTCCTCGATCCGCGTCTGCGCGCCATTGTGGACGGTGTGATCGGCAAGCGTTCGCAGGTCAATGTCACCACCCTGTTCAACGTTCTGCCGGGCGAAACCCGGCAATTCCTGCACCAGGACGACGGCTTATGGCCGATCCCGCGGCCGCATCCCCCTTTTCTGTGTAATGCACTGATTGCCCTGGATGATTTTGATGAGCAGAACGGGGCGACCCATATTGTTCCCTACAGCCATCTATGGCACGACCGGTCCATCGACCAGAGTGTAGCGACAGTCCAGGTGAGCATGAAGGCCGGTACCATGCTGCTGTGGGAAGGTGCCATGTGGCATGCCGGAGGCGCTAACGTGTCCGCCGATCGTGAGCGGATGGGTTTTTTCTTAAGTCACGGTGTGTGGTATCTGCGTCCGCAGGAGATCCAGTTGCTGTCTATCCCGCCCGATGTCGCACGTCAGATGCCCAAACTGCTGCAGCGCCTGATTGGTTATCATCGGTTCGGCCTGGGCGTGGACGGACGCGACCCCATTGATGTTCTTAACGACGGTGTAGTCGTCAGCCCGGATGCCAGATCAGCTGCGCAGTGGCGTGCACAATATGATTCGCAAAGGCCTTAGGCAGGGGTGAGGCGCACGGTCAGAGCATGGACCGCAGAGCTCTCGGCCATGTCGGCTCGGATACCCGCATACAACGCGTTCAGATTACGCTCTTCAGGTTCACGCTGGGGCCAGCGACCCTTGTAAGACACCACCATACCCGGTTGCACGGCATCACTCAGGCGAGCGGTCAGAGTAAGAGTTGCGATGGCCGAACGGACCCGTACCCTGCCGCCGTCTTCGATCCCGTACCGCGCGGCATCTTCTTTGCAGATCAAGAGCTCTGCCGGACCGACCCGTTGATCGATCTTCGGTTCGTTGCCGTGGATGTCGTTCAAACGCCATTTTGATGCCGGGGAAAGCAGACGCACAGTGCCAGGCGCAGGCAGCGGGTCAACGCGAGGTTCAGGAATTCGTGGCAGACCAAGCTGCGTTGCTTTCGCGGACGCGATTTCGATTTTACCACTGCTGGTGGGAAACCTGCGGTCAGCGAAAAATACGATCGGATCATCGCCATTCATGCGCACGTGACCACGAGCCTTGAGTTCGTTGAAGTCGAGATCAATCTTCATCTGCGTAAGCAGCGTTGCGATGATCTGGGTGTCGGGTTCCAAGAGGGCTGCATCGGTGAGCCCCATCGCGCCTGCAAGACGACGAAAGATCTGCTGATTGGGCAACGCCTCACCGATCGGTTCACGCACTTTTGCCTGGGCCCCGATCAGCAGATTGAAGTAGCTGTAGGTGATGTCGTCGAATTCAAGAAAACTGGCAGCTGGCAGAACAATGTCGGCATAGCGGGCGGTGTCGGTGGGAAAACAGTCGATCACCACGGTAAAAAGATCTTCGCGTGTGCAGGCCTCGCGCAGGCGCTGCTGATTAGAGCAGGATGCCAGAGGGTTAGTATTCCAGACAATAAAAGCCTTGAACTCGTCGGGATTCCACAGACGATCAGCAAGATCCAGCGCACCGACCTTTTCCCTCTGCGTTGACGCGAGACCTGACCCGGTCAGGTAGGCCATGTCTGCACCCGCAAGCATCGCAGTGGCATTCAGGTAGCAGAAACCCGAACCTGGTTTGCCGACATTGCCGGTCAGGGCTGGAAGCAGGCCGGCGGCGCGCATCACATTGCCACCACCAGGCTGGCGCTGCAGACCCTGACCGACCCACAGCATGGCTGGTCCTGCCAGATACATTTGCGCCGCCAGACGGATGTCGTCTGCGCGAACACCGGTTACGCCCTCGGCCCAGAGCGGTGTGCATGCATCGATATGGGTAGCAAGTTCATCTGCACCAACGGTGTGAGATGCAATGAAGTCGCCGTCGAATCCGCCGAGTTCGCGTATGGCGTGCAGCAAGGCAAACGCAAGGGCTGCGTCCGTGCCGGGCTTGAGCTTCAGATGCAGATCGGCTGCGTCTGCGGTTGCAGTACGAATCGGGTCGATCACCACGACTTTTGCCGACGCCGGTTGAATCCAGTTGTCGAACATGTGCGGTGCGCTGTGGGCAGGGTTCACCCCCCACAGGAACAGGCACTGGCTGTCTTTCAGTGTTCGCGGGTCAAAGCCCTGATATGCGGTCCCGAACAACAGTTCCCAGGCGAGGCATCCAGCAGAATTACAGATGGTGCCGTAGTCGACTTCTGCCAGGCCAAGTTTGTTAACCAGACGGGTGGGAAAATGGTGCGCGAGCAGCGAAAGCGTACCCGTGTACTGCATGCTCAGAATGGCCCGTGCACTGTGGTTGGCAATGATGCCGTTAAAGCGATCCGCAATCTCGCTGAGTGCCTGCTCCCAGGTGATTGGCACAAACTCACCCGACCCTTTGGCGCCGCTGCGTTTGAGCGGTGTTGTGAGTCGGGCGGTGGCGTCCTGCCACACACCGTTATAGGCCAGGGCACATTTTCCACAGAGCCGACCCTGGCTGATCGGGTGATCGGGATCCCCCAGAACGCGAATCTGATCAGCGTCGCCCGGTGTGATGACGATGCCGCACCCGTCATAACAGTCGCGTGGGCAATTGGTGCGTATCGGGGCAGTCATGGTTTGCCTCCTGGCGGTTTGTGATTGACCCGCGGCTGGCATGCCTTGGAGTTACGCAGGTCCGGACGCTTCGATTTGATCGACCATGGCCAGAAGTCGGGTAATCGTACGCCAGTTGCGCGCGGTGGTGGCCACACCCAGGGTGGCTTCCGCCCGGTTGGCGAGACGGGACCTGCCGACGCCGTCGGGCGCATAAAGGTAGAACACATCGCCGACGATCCGCCAGGCTTCTGATTTGCTCTTCAAGGCATCGAGACTTTTCGGGTCGATGTCGGGGGTGTCCTGCAGAAAAAACGCATGGACTGTTTTTGGATCGCGAGTCGCCTCGGGAAACGGGTTGGCGTTGACCACGTTACGCCACTCCGTGGCCGAAACGTAGATCACCTCTGGTGTCGTGCCGATCTGCCGGTTGAGAGATTCAGGCAGTTTGCGTTTGAGTCGGGCGAGGTCAGCAGTCTGGAACACGACGTTGCCACTCTGGATGTAGGTCTGAACATCCGTGCAGCCCAGTTGCTCAAAGGTTTCTTTGAGCGCAGCCATGGTGAGCACATTCCGGCCACCAACATTAATACCGCGCAGCAGTGCAATTGAAGCTTGCATGATTTATATACTAACTGCGCTCATGCACCGTGGATATGAATCGTAAGCTCAATGAGTCATGTACTCGACAACCCGCCATTGACCTCACTGGCAGGCGTTCACAGGGACCTCGGGATCCACACGCCGGGTGCGAGCCGCTACCGGTCGGAGATATCGCCTTTTGCAGCGCTCGAAGGAGCTGACTTTACCGCGCTTGAGCGAATAGTTGATGAAGCGCCGGTTGCCCTGTTCCAGGTCGACCGATTACCCGATTCCTGGCGGGTGGTCAGCCAGGTTTCGGTGATCCAGATGGTCTGTGATGAGCCGTTGATCGCGCCGGAACAGACCTTTCAACGTCTTGGTTCGCAAGACGCGGCCAACATGCTTCGTCTTGCTCAACAGACTCAGCCCGGTCCGTTCGCCATACGGACCGTCGAGATGGGCCACTACCGGGGCCTGTACGTGGGTGATCAACTTGTCGCCATGGCCGGTGAGCGGCTCAAACCCACTGGTTATGTGGAGGTCAGTGGAGTTTGTACCGATCCAGCCTATCGTGGGCATGGCTATGCGGCGGCTCTGGTTCGGGTTGTGGGTAGCGCCATTCAGGCGCAGGGTCTGGTCCCATTTCTTTACGTTGCCGCTGGCTCCCCATCTGAACTGACCGCTCGCGGCGTGTACGAGCGACTGGGGTTCAGGCAGCGCTGCCGGCAGACCCTGACCATTGTGCACAAAGATCCACACCCGGCTGGTTAAACGTTGTCGCCCCAGTACTTGCGCATTTCCAGGTATAAAAACGAAGCTGTCCAGGTGATCAGAACCAGACCGGTCAGTGCTTCGATGCCGGTCAGATAGCGCAGTGGACCCGACGGTTGGATGTCACCAAAACCAAGCGTTGTGAACACGGTGAACGAAAAGTAAGCGCAATCCATCAATGTGCCATTAAAGTTACCCGTTAATTCACCCCAGTTCGGATTAGAGATCATGGTGTAGTAGGCGGCTGCGAAGATCCAGACTTCCAGGGCGTGAGCACCCAGGGCGCCAAGCACCCCCCCCCCACGACTTTGAAACGATGGCGGACGTGTAGCCTCGGCAGCCATCTGCTCAGACGGTTCAGCGCCTCGTAGTGGATGAGCACACAGACCACGACCAGAATGCTGTTGGTGAGGACGATACCCAATCGGCGAGCCCTGGTTCAGCCCGTGGTGTAGAGGAGCATACCCTGCCTGTCACGGGTGCTTTCGGCATCACCGGCTAACCGCAGGTGTTCAAGATGGGCATAGGTTTCACTTTCAGCCATGGACCCCCAGCTTCGCTTGCGAAATAGATGCCGGGTGAATTCGGTTACGTTGGCCGGTCTTCCGAACATGCGGGAGATCTCCTGGATTTTTTCCAGTCGCTCCACATGATGCGCTTTGATCGCTTCTGTGCGTTCGGCCAGATCTGCAAAGGGGTGACCATGAGCAGGCAGAACCTGGCTCACATTCGGTATGGCCCCGGCCGCATCAAGCGAGGCAAAGAAGGCAAGCAGAGGATCGGCAGAACTCGATATACCGGATATATGCGGGGTAATGGTGGGCAGCACGTGGTCACCGGCAATGAATATTTCTGCTTCTGGATCGTGCAGACAGAAATGGTCAGGGGTATGACCCGGCGTGTGCAGAACCCGCATCTGACGGCCAGCGAGGGTGAGCCAGTCGCCTTCTGCAACCGGATGAGAGATCTCCGGAACCGACATTCTTCCGCCCAGCATCCGCATCACACTCCACAACAGACGGCGGTTGAGCGGCGGTCGGGGTTGCTGACCGCCCCAGGGTGAGGGCCCGCCCCACCAGCCGCCGTCACCATGATCGTGGCCATCGTGATCGTGGCCATCGTGATCGTGACCATTGTGATGGCCTGCGTGATCGGTGTGTGTGTGCTCCGCCGCTTCGTGATCTGGTTGGGTCGCATCTGCGTGAGCTTCCAGATCGTTGACCGAAACTTCTGGCTGACGCTCGATAATTGACTTCGCCAGACCAAAGCGAAAGCTCTCGTGGGCCACCACTTTGGCCCCATGTTCTTCAACGAATCGCCGTGCACCGCCAAAGTGATCCGGGTGCGAATGGGTGATCAGAACCGTATGCACATCTTTGGGTTTCAGATCTGCCTGCTTCAGCCGGTCCTCGATCGCCCGCCAGGTGAATCGGCCCGGCAGACCGGGATCGATGACCGCAGCGCCATTCGAGTCGAGCAGCGCATACATGTTCACATGGCCAAGCCCGGGCATGTGGATTGGAAGCTGCATGCGGATGATGCCGGGGCCAACTTCTGTGATCGTACTGCTGGCGGTTTCCTGTTCCTGTCGCTTTGCCATGGGGTGTGTTTATCCTTTTGAGTGTTTCATGGGTTCTGTTTTGCCAGGGCTGCCTTGACGTCGGCAGTCATGTCCCGGGGGATGGTTGCGGTAATCGCGATCTCACTGACGGTCGCACGATGCGGCAGACTCAAAGCCATCATCACCGCGGCCGAGATATCCTCCGATTGCATCATGAGCGCTCGTTGGGTTTCATCTGGTGGCAGTGCACGGTTGTCCAGGATTGGCGTGTCCACCTCGCCTGGGTACACGGTCAGACAGCGGATCCCATGGCGTTTGACCTCCTGTTGCAGCACCTCCATATAGGCTTTTGCGGCAACTTTGGCAGCGCTGTAAACCACGCCTGCCATCACGTTGGGACGCAGCGCCGCCATGGATGAAATCATGACGATGTCGCCGCGGCGGGCATCGATCATGGCGGGTAAGAGATGGCGGGTGAGAAGGGCAGGGCCCATTGTGTTGACGTCCATTACGTCACGCCATTCCTGTGCCCCGATGTAGCGGGCACTTCGTACCTTTGAGCTGAAACCCGCGTTGTTGATCAATATGTCCGGCGGGCCACTTGCGAGAGCGTCGGTGGCCAGCCGTTCGATATCCTGCGGGTTGGTCAGATCGGCGACAATGGCCCTCGCCTGACCGTTTACAGCGGCAATTCTGCTGAGGGTTTCCTCCAGCGGCCCGCCCCGTCGACCACAGATGATGACCTTTGCTCCGGCTCGAGCCAGATCCAAAGCCAGCGCAGCGCCGATGCCGGTCCCGCCACCGGTCACCAGGGCTGTTCGTCCTTCCATTGCGCTCATACCTCTTCTCCCTTTGATCCTCATGCATAGCATGGTTGTCACTTAGCTTAGCTCACGCAAGCCCGAAACTGCACATGCGGGAGGTGGGTACTCGGGCGTTTCTCGTCTACTATCTGTGACCTGAGGGACAAACTGGGCCATTGAGCCCACTTTGCTTCATTATCACAATGTCCGTCGACGCGGCCTGGGTCTTGATAAAAACGGACTTGTCCAGACGGTTACTAACCATTAGTTCTATAAACAGGAGAGAGCATGCAGGAATTCAAAGATCGGGTTGCGGTGATTACAGGTGGGGCCAGCGGTATCGGGCTTGGGATGGCGCACTCTTTCGCAAAACGTGGCATGAAGCTTGTGATAGCGGATCTTGATGCGCAGGCACTGGAAAAAGTGGTTGCAGAATTTGAAGGTGCAGGCGTGCCGGTGGTCGGGCAGCTGACCGATGTATCGCAGCTCGATCAGGTGCAGGCACTGGCTGACCGGGCGATCGATGCTTTCGGCCAGGTGAATGTGCTCTGCAATAACGCAGGTGTTGGCATCCCCACCTCGGCGCGCAACATGAAGCTCAAAGACTGGAAATGGATTATCGATGTGGACCTGTGGGGCCCCATCTACGGCATCAACGTGTTCCTGCCGCTGATCGAACAAAGCGGAGAAGGACACGTCAATTCGACCTCATCCATGGCAGGTCTGATCGCCGCTCAGATGATGGGTGCCTATAACGTTGCCAAGCATGGCGTGGTTGCACTGATGGCATCCACCGAACGTGAGCTGCGGGCCAAGGAGAGTCCCATCACTGCATCGGTGCTCTGCCCTGGACCGATCAACACCAACATCAGCACCCATTCACTTCAGTTTCGACCGGGGCACGTACAGGCTCCTGCGGGTGGCAAGAAGTTCGGCAAGATGGGATCGAACATACAGGCCGCGCTGGAGCAGGGCATGGATCCGGACGAGGTCGGCGAAATGGTTGCCGACGCCATAAGGGATGATCGGTTCTGGATACTAACCCACCCCCGTTGGGCCGGGACCGTGCAGAAGCAGCTGGATGCGCTGCGCGAGGATCAGAGCTTAACTCAGGCATAGCGTCAGGATTGGATCGTTGCTCGATAAGGCAGAAGTATGTGTGTACAGGAATGCAAGTACTCAGTAAGAAAGGATCAGTTGAGCAATGATTTTTAACGACAAGTATTTGTTTCTACACTATCCAAAGGCGGCAGGAAAAAGCCTCGCAGTCACGATGGTCAAATCTTGGAACGGACCCGTAACGGCATATATCTCAAAAGGTCAGATTTCGGATCTAGGTCCTTTCATCTTGGAAGGTTCCACTCTATATATTGAGGGGGCACACCAAAATGCTCTGACCGCGAGATCGTTGCTTCGCAATCGACATCAGAAAGATATTTTTGAATTTCAGGCAGTATTCGTAGCCGTTCGAGATCCTCTTGATCTGATCTGCTCCACCTATTTCTTTTTGAAAAATGCTCATGAAAATGGAGCAACTCGCCCTGCTTTCGAACTCGCTGCGAGTTCCAGTCTTGACGAGTTCGTCAGAAAATTTGCTCCAAGCGACTTTTCAAGTTGGCTGTCGTTAGAAGGAAAATTATTACCCAACCTGAAGGTGATACGCTGTGAAAATATGGCGGAAGATTTTCTAAAACACGCTTCAAGCCTTGGTTTTTCGGCGTCAGGTATTCCGCACCTAAATGCGGGGAAAGCTCAGAACTACAGTAAACTTTTAACTCCAGAATTGACGGAATTAGTCCGTGAAAAATACAGTACCTTGTATCAACTCGGTTTGTACTAGATGAAAAGTAGCCGTAAACCTCAGGCGAGAACCTCGATCCCTTCCCCGAAACTGGTACGCAACGCATCAATAGTTTTTTTAGACTTGCTCCAAAAAAAACTAAGTCTGGCAGGTCTGCAATGGGATCGATTGTTTTAACGTAGGTGAGGTAGGCGTTTGGCACTGCTCTGCTGAATCGTTCGACGAAGTCCATTCCATAATGTCTATAATGGCCGTGAAATTCTGGCTTGGGATATCCCCAGTCCTGAGTTATCTCTTTTGTGATCGGCAGCGGTAGTGTCAACTGTAGAAAGCCGTCTGGTGTGAGTATTCGAATTAACTCACCGAATGCCTTCAGATCCTGTTCCACGTGCTCCAGAATGTGATTGCAGATGATCACGTCATAAGTATTGTCAGGTCTGTCAATTGCCTGAATGTCGAGTGAATTACTCGCCCCATAAATTGATGCTTCGAACTCACCAAACCAGCTTCGATCAACGCTCGGGTCCAGGCTGAACTGCAAGGTTCGAGCCGAAGCCAATGGGGACCTAGGGATTGAGTTCCACACGCGACGAATCGTTCGGTGACGTTCCAGAGAACCGCATTTAGCGCAGGCTGGAAGCTTTCTGGTTAGTGACAAGCGCCCCAGAGGCCCTTTGAGAAACTCGTTTGATCCACAAATATTGCAGGTCTGTTGCCTATCGATAGATGGGGTTTCAGAGATGGGCAGGCTCATAGAGAATCTCGTTGAGTGCTTGAGTCAATGTACCTAAACAGATTGCTCTGATGAGGTCCGCCGTCAAGTATAGTATACGTTCTCGTCTGAGTTTTGAGTTTTGAGTTTTCTGTGAGCTAATTCTATACCTTGTTATCGTGCTCGGCACACAACTGTGATAACCCTGTTGGCTATAGCACTGTGGGTTTCGGGAACCGATAGGCTACTATCGAATCCGGTTTTATTCAGCATATCCACAATATCTGCGCCGAAATCCGTATAAACCAGCGACCTGCCGCCTTTACCATCACCGTGGTAGCGCGCTGGCTGCAATGGTCTATCGGTTGGGCCGGTAGTGTCGACCCGGACAACCGACTGTTCCCGTAGCGGATGCTGAAGCGGAACGGTAAACACATGATGCCCGCCGGATTTCAGTATCCGTCGGATCTGTTTGAACACGGCAGTGGGTTTGCGCACGTGTTCGATGATGTCGGAGGTCACGACCAGGTCGAGAGCTATGGTTGAAAGTGGTGTACGGATGAGTTGATAAAAGCGGCGTGCCTTGCTGAAATC